>CAJBMJ010000337.1 GCA_903954045.1 uncultured beta proteobacterium
ACAACCTTCAGACCATTGAGAATGCCTGCGCCCACAACAATAGCGGTGCCGTGCTGGTCGTCGTGGAAGACCGGAATCTTCATGCGTTCCCGCAATTTGCGCTCGACATAAAAGCAGTCAGGTGCCTTGATGTCTTCGAGGTTGATGCCACCAAAGGTAGGCTCCAGCGAGGCAATGATGTCCACCAGTTTGTCAAGATCGTTCTTTTCATTGATCTCAATGTCAAAAACATCGATACCAGCGAACTTCTTGAACAGAACGCCCTTGCCTTCCATCACCGGCTTGGCGGCCAGTGGGCCGATGTCACCCAGGCCCAGCACGGCCGTTCCATTGGTAATCACCGCGACCAGGTTACCCCGGCTGGTGTACTTGAAGGCGTTGTTGGGATCCTTGACGATTTCCTCGCAGGGCGCAGCCACGCCAGGCGAGTAGGCCAGCGCCAGATCATGCTGGTTGATCAGCTGCTTGGTAGCGCTAATGGCAATCTTGCCGGGCGTTGGAAACTCGTGGTACTCCAAGGCTGCCTGGCGCAATTGCGCTTTCTTTTCAGCTGAACTTGAAACCGGATGGAATGGGGGCTGGTCTTGCATGTCGTGTCCTCGGCTGAGGGCTTGTGCAACATGCAGGCGCCCTACTCTTGTTTGGGTGGTGGATTGTAGGCCTCACCCCTGACGGCCGGGACTGTGGAAAACCGCAGTTTCAAGTGCATCAGTTGTAACTTTTTCAGATGTATCAGATTTCAACCGCTTCAAAGTCAGCTTTGGCCACACCGCAGTCAGGGCAAGCCCAGGACTCTGGCACGTCGGCCCACTGGGTGCCAGGTGCAATGCCGTCTTCGGGGCGGCCTGCGGCCTCGTCATAGATAAAGCCGCAAACGATGCAAATATAGGTTTTCATGGTTTTCTGTCCAAAAAATTAAGTGAAATCAGGCTCTGGCCCAGGTGATTTCTGCACAAGACGCTATAAAAATAAGAGCAAAAAAGACTCGCCAACCAAGGGCGGTCAGGCCGTCACTTTGGCCAACTGGGCTTTGTAATGGTTGGCGTGGCGTTCTTCGACCTTGGCCAAGGCTGCAAAGCGTTTTTGCGCCTTTTCCAGCGTAGCCTTGAACTGTGCGGCGTGGACCCTGCTCTCGCCAATCTGCGCGTCCATTTCGGCCACCGCTGCGGCGTTGCCCTCTGCCTCGGCGGTTGCGCGAAAGCCGGGATACATCTCGGTGTATTCATAGGTTTCGCCGTCGATGGCTATCTGCAGTGCCTTGGCCGGTGTCATGCTGGCCTTGGGATAGAGCAGGTCCAAGTGTCCGAAAGCATGCATTACTTCCTGATCAGCGGTTTCCTCAAACGTGCGGGCTGTGTCCTCGTCGCCCATTGCCCTGGCCAGTTTGGCAAAGTAGCGGTACTTGATGTGGGCCATGGACTCACCAGCAAAGGCGGCTTCCAGGTTGGCAAAAGTCTTGATTTCGGGGCGTTGTAGGTTGGTCATGTTCAGCTCCTGTGGGTTCATCGTGTGCCGGTAGAACATTTCTATCAGCACAGAGCCAATGGTAGAGATTGTTAACTGAAATGACCAATCGTTTTCTTCAAAGTAATTGATAGTTACTATTTTGCAAGTTTGGTGAGGTATCAGACCAAAGGCAATAAAAAACGCCGCTCCCATGCGCTGACTTCAAAAAGATAGCTGTCGTACTCGACTCCTTTGGCTGCGCAAAAACCGGTGACGAAGGCATCACCCAGCAGGCGACGCGCCGAGGCACTGGCGACCATGCGTTCGTGCGCTGGCAGGAAGCTGCGCGGCAGGCCAAAGCCCAATGCGCTGGCGTTGTCCGATATCAACAGGGGCGAGGTAGGCTTCAATTGCTCGTCCATGCCAGCTAAACCCGCAGCCAGCGAGGCGGCGATGGCCAGATAGGGATTGGCATCGGCGCCCGCAATGCGGTTTTCCACGCGCCGCGCGGCTGGGCCACTGACCGGAATGCGCAAACCCGTGGTGCGGTTGTCGTAGCCCCATTGCAGATTCACCGGCGCCTGGCTGTTCGATACATAGCGGCGGTACGAATTGACAAAGGGCGCAAACATCAAGGTCAGGTCCGGGATATAGGTTTGCAGGCCGCCGATGAAATGGTGAAAAGTGGCGCTCTCGGAGCCGTCTTCATTGCTGAAGACATTGCGTCCCGCTGCATCTACGACGCTTTGGTGCAAGTGCATCGAGCTGCCCTGGGCGCCTGAGATCGGCTTGGCCATGAACACTGCGTTCATTCCGTGCTGGATGGCGATTTCCTTGGCCGCGTACTTGAACAAAAACGCCTGGTCTGCCACGGCCACCGGGTCGCCGTGCATCAGGTTGATCTCGTACTGTGTGGCGCCCACTTCGTGAATCCAGGTATCGGCGCGCACGCCCAGTGCGTCCAGCGCCTGTCCAAAAGCCTCCCAGAAAGGGGCCAACTCGTTGAGCATGTTCAGGCTGAAGGCCGACTGACCCACTTCCG
>CAJBMJ010000338.1 GCA_903954045.1 uncultured beta proteobacterium
ACCGCTGCTGTTCAAGAGTTTTCACCGTGCAAGCAATGTAGGCGCAGTGGCCGGAACCGGTCTGGGCCTGTCCATTGTGAAGCAGGCAGTGGATGCGCATGCTGGGCGCATCGAGATCGACAGCCAGGTGGGCCAGGGCACTCGCTTTACCGTTATGCTGCCTTCTTCTGAAGTCAGTTCCGAAGGCCAGCCGTGAATATTCTGATTGCCGAAGATGAGCCCTCGCTAAGGGAAAATCTGCAATGGATGCTGGAAATGGAGGGCTATACCGTCAGTGTGGCCTGTGACGGCCTGGAGGCCTTTCACCTGGCCTGCCTGAGTCCGCCAGACCTGGTTCTCACCGATGTGATGATGCCCATGATGGATGGTTATGGACTGATCAAGTCCCTGCGCGAGACCAGTGCTACGGCCACCGTGCCCATCATCATGCTCACCGCCAAGGGCGACCGCAGCGACGTGCGCATTGCCATGAACCTGGGGGCGGATGACTATCTCACCAAGCCCTACCACCGCGAAGAATTGCTGGAAGCCATCCGCGCGCGCCTGGCCCGCAGCGCCAGCCTGGAACAATCGGCACAAGGACTTCAGCAGGAGGCCAAAGAGGCCCAGCAAAGAGACGCGCTCACGGCGCTTCCCGGGCGGGAGCTGTTCACACGGCGCTTGGACGACTCTCTGCAGGCTGCCGAACGGAACCGGCATGGACTCGGAGTTGTTTGCCTGGGACTGGACGGATTTGCCAAGGTCAATGATTCGCTGGGGGCGCAAGTCGGCGACAAGGTGCTTTGCGAAGTGGCCAAGCGCCTGGATGAATACATGCAGACCCACCAGTTCAGCATAGGGTATGACAGCGTCGCCCGTCTGGGTAGCGATCTGTTTGCAGTGCGTCTGGGCAATGCGGTCAATCTGGCCACATTGGAAATTACTGCCTGCGACCTTATGGCTGTGCTGGCTCAGCCCTACAAGCTGGACGATCACACCCTGTTTCTGACCGCTTGCGCAGGTGCCAGCCTGTTTCCGGGCCAGGCCAGCACCGCCCATGCGCTGCTGCTCAATGCTGAATCGGCACTACACCACGCCAAGCCCTGTGGACCGGGGTCTGTCAAAGTCTTTGACATCGCCATGAATCAGCAGGTGGCCAGGCGCCTCTTGATTCACAACGCGCTGCACAGCGCTTTGGAGCAAGGCGAACTGGAGGTCTTTTACCAGCCTCAGGCCAGTGTCAGCACCGGCATGCTGGTGGGATTTGAGGCCCTGCTGCGCTGGAAGCACCATACGCTGGGATGGGTGTCGCCCGCAGAGTTCATTCCGGTGGCCGAAGAAAGCGGGCTGATCGTACGCATAGGGGAATGGGCCATGCGAACTGCGGCACGACAGGCTGCGCAGTGGTATGCCCAAGGCCATGGCAATTTCCGCATGGCCGTCAACCTGTCGGTACGGCAGTTTGTAAGCAACAACCTGCCCACGCTGGTGCAGAGCGTGCTGAGTGAAACGGGCTTGCCAGCACACATGCTGGAGTTGGAGGTGACGGAAAGTCTGGCCCTGCACAGCGTGGCTTCTACACTGGGCACGCTCAATGCCTGCAAAGCGCTGGGCGTAAAACTGGCCATGGATGACTTTGGCACCGGGTATTCCAGTTTGGCTTATCTCAAACGCTACCCGCTGGACAGCCTGAAAATTGACCAGGCCTTTGTGCGCAACATTACCCAGGACGCCGGAGATGCTGCCATCACACGGGCCATCGTGGCTATGGCCCATAGTTTTGGCATGTCAGTGATTGCAGAAGGCGTAGAAACCGTGGAGCAGCTGGAGTTTCTGCACGCGCTGGGTTGCGAAGAATTTCAGGGCTACCTTTTCAGCAAACCCGTACCCGCTGCTGAAGCCGAACGCTGTTTTTCGGGTTTCATGCTGCCCACTGTACCCATCCTGTCCACGCAGTAAACAACACAATGCATCCGAACACGATGCGGTAGTAGGCAAAGCCGGTGAAGCTGTGCGTTGCAATGAAACGCAACAGCCAGCGCACACACACCCAGGCACTGACAAACGAGAAAAACAATCCCACAGCAAACAGGGGCAAGTCGGCCATGCTTAACAGGGCGCGCTCCTTGTACAGGCTGTACGCACCGGCACCTATCAGGGTGGGAATGGCCAAAAAGAAGGAGAAGTCGGTGGCGGCCTTGCGCGACAAGCCCAGCAACATCCCGCCAATGATGGTAGCGCCGCTGCGGCTGGTGCCAGGCACCATCGCCAGGCATTGCACCAAGCCCACTTTGAGTGCATCTATGGGCGACAGGTCATCCACATCATGAATCCGCACGGCACTTCCCCCGGCCGCCTGGCGCTTTTCGGCCCACAAAATGATGAAACCGCCCACGATGAAAGTGGTCGCCACCACAGCAGGGGTAAACAAATGGGCCTTGATGGCCTTGCCGAACAGCAATCCCAAAACCACTGCGGGTACAAAGGCAATCAGAACGTTCAGGGCAAAGCGCTGTGCCTTTCTCTGGGTAGGCAGCGCAATAACGGTGTCGCGGATTTTTTGCCAGTACACCAGAATGACCGCAACGATTGCGCCGGTCTGGATGGCAATATCGAAGACCTTGGCCTTGTCATCATCCATACCCAGTAAGGCTCCGGCCAATATCAGATGCCCGGTCGATGAAATGGGCAAAAACTCGGTCAGCCCCTCGACCACACCCATGATGGCCGCTTTGGCCAGCAATGCAATATCCACGTCTACTCCCCCAATGAGCCGTGATTATCCCCGAGTGCTTGGTTAGAATCGCGCACCTTTTCAGAGCATTCATCCATGTCCAATTCCGCCGCATCCCCTTTGCCACCCACGCCCGAAGCCGAAATGCAGGAGCTGGTACAAAAAACATCCGAGCAGACCAAGGAAACGGTATGGCGTTGCGCAGATACCAACGCATTGGAACTCGCTGACCATTTCTACAAAGGAATGTTGGAATACCCGCAGGCCAGTGTCTTTCTGGGTAACACCATCGTGCAGGACAGACTGCACAAATCCATGCAGGGCTGGATTCGTGAACTGTTTGAACATCCGCAGAAAGATCTGGAGAAACTGACCGCGCATCAGCGGCACGTGGGAGCAGTGCATGCACGTATCCAGTTGCCGATGCACCTGGTCAACCGGGGTGCACGCATGCTCAAGCACCGGCTCAAACACCATTTGGCGGCCGTGTGCACCGACCCAGCACTGCATATTGATGCCCTGGGCTACATCGGGCAGATGATGGATTTGGCTCTGGAACTGATGAGCTCGGCGTACCTTCGCAATTCCGAGAGGGAGGTTCGCAGCGATGAAGCCTACCGACTTTTCTCCATGGGTCAGAACATGTCGGTGGAGCGGGAGCGCCAGCGCTATGCGTTGCTGGAATGGAGCCAGGATGCCCTGTTCACGCTGCATCGTCCACTGCGCCCCGTGGCATTGGCGCGTCTGAGCACGTCTGAATTTGGTCTTTGGTTTACCCACAAAGCCTCGGTCATTTTTGAAGGAGCGCCTGAAATTCAGGCCATCCAGGAGTCCATGCTCACCATCGACACGATGTTGCTGCCCCAGTTGCAGTCGCTGGCCGCACAAGAACTCAAGGCTGCAGAACTGATCACGGAGTTGCAATCCGTGGTTGATGAGGTCAAGTTCCAGTTGTCTACCCTGTTCGAGCGCCAGCTGGAAGTAGAGAATGGCCGGGATACCCTGACCCGCCTGCTCAACCGCCGCTTCCTGCCATCCGTCATGAACCGCGAGATTCACATGGCACAAACCCAGGGCCAGAGCTTTGCGGTATTGATGCTCGACATCGACCATTTCAAGCGGGTCAACGACACCCATGGCCATGAAGCCGGGGATATCGTGCTGCAGCAGGCTGCAGCCATCATCCTCAACGAAGTGCGAAACGGTGATTTTGTGTTCCGCTACGGGGGCGAAGAAGTGCTGATCATGCTCGTCGAAGTCAGCGCAGAGGTGGCGCATCGCATCGCAGAAGGCTTGCGCAAACAGTTCGAAGCCAGAGACTTCCTGGTTGGTCAGGGGCAAAAGCTGCAGGTCACCGTCAGCATTGGTCTGGCGGTGTACGACGGTCACCCCGATCACCAGTATTTGGTGCGACGGGCCGATCAAGCCATGTACGAGGCCAAAACAAGCGGCAGAAATCGCGTTTGCATAGCCAAATAGCCCGCTAGCCCACAATCTGCTTGCGCAGGCAGCTCACTTATTCATAGCGCAGAGCCTGTATGGGCAGAAGGCGGGAAGCCCTGCGTGCGGGGTAATAGCCAAAGAAGATACCGACAAATCCGGAAAAACCGACCGCCAGCACGATCGCTCCCAGGCTCAGGCTGACCTTCCAGCCCGCAAATTCACCCACCGACCAAGTAGCCACCGCTCCGAGCGCCACGCCGATGGCACCACCAATCAGGCTGAGCGTCACAGCCTCAATCAGGAACTGCGCCAGGATGTCGCGCCCACGCGCACCCACGGCCATGCGCAAGCCAATCTCGCGGGTGCGCTCGGTCACGCTCACCAGCATGATGTTCATGATGCCGATACCCCCAATCACCAGGCTGATGCCCGCCACCGCCGCCAACAGCATGGTCATGACGCGGCTGGATTCTTCCTGGGCTTGCAAAATCTCGGTCAGGTTGCGCACATTGAAGGGGTCCTCACCGCCGGGCGGCACCTTGAAGCGCTGGCGCAGCAGATCCTTGATGCTCTCCTCCACCGCTTTCATGTCTTCACCGTCACGCACCTTGACCGATATGGAACCCACCCGTTTGAGGCGACTGCTGGCATCTCCGCCCCAGATGCGGTTGCGCAGGGTGGCGATGGGAATCATGATGGCGTCGTCCTGATCCTGCCCCATGGAATTTTGCCCCTTGACTGCCAGCACACCGACGATGGTCATGGGAATGTTGCGCACCCGGATGATCTGATCTACCGGGTCCACGTCACCAAACAATTCACGCGCCACGGTGGCGCCAATCCAGGCCACCTTGGCCGATCCGGCCATTTCAGCCGCATCAAACAGACGGCCGCTGGCCAGGGGCCAGTCGCGCGCTTCCAGGTAGTCGTTGGTCACTCCAAAAATGCTGGTGCCCCAGTTGGTGTTGCCATACACAAGCTGGCCACTGGTTCGGGAAGTGGGCGCAACCACCTGCACCTGAGGAATATC
>CAJBMJ010000339.1 GCA_903954045.1 uncultured beta proteobacterium
AGCGTGTGGGGGACCTTGTTACCGCGTTTGCCAATGTCGTCGCGCACCTTGCTGAGCTCGGTTACCAGCTTGATACGCTGGGCCTCGCCACCGCTCAGGGTGGGCGAGGGCTGTCCCAGCGTGAGATAGCCCAGGCCCACGTCCTTGAGCAGTTGCAGCGGATGCGCAATCACCGGCATGGCGGCAAAAAAATCCACCGCTTCGTCCACTTCCATTTGCAGCACATCGCCAATGTTTTTGCCTCGCCAGGTCACTGCCAACGTCTCAGGGTTGAAGCGTGCACCGCGGCATGTTTCGCACAGCACTTTCACATCGGGCAGGAAGCTCATACCAATAGTGCGTATGCCCTGCCCTTCGCAACTGGGGCAGCGTCCCTCGCCGGTGTTGAAGCTGAAACGATTGGCTGCGTAACCTCGCGCTTTTGCTTCCAGGGTGTCAGCAAAGAGTTTGCGGATGGTGTCCCAAAAACCAATGTAAGTCGCCGGGCAGCTGCGCGGGGTTTTGCCAATGGGTGTCTGGTCTACTTCCAGCACACGGTCCACGGTCTCAAAGCCTTCAACACCGTCACACCCGGTCCATTGGATTTTCTCCCCAGCGTCCAGAGCATCTCTACCCGCCTTGGTACTGCGCTTTTGTACTGCCAATTGCACATTGGTCAGCAACACGTCTCGGGCCAGAGTGGATTTGCCGGAGCCACTGACGCCGGTAATGGCGACCAAACGCTTGAGGGGGACGTTTGCAGTCACGTTTTGCAGGTTGTGCATGGAGGCGGTGTGGACTGTCAACCAGTCGATCTTTGGTGTGGTCGCAGTTGTCTTGGAAGCACCGTTTTGTGCTGTGCCCGCAACGGCTAGCCCGGCGGTGGGCTCCTCATGCATTTGCTGCGCAACTGCCAAATCGTCACCCGCCACCGGACTAGCCGATGCTGCGACGGACACGTATGCGGCGCGGCGGTCTGCCAATGCGGCGTATTCGGCAGCTACACGGGTGCGGTCTGCGAGTTCGGCATTGGCGGCCTCGCTGGCAGTCAATTGCGCTGCAGCAACCGCAGCCTTGGCCGCCTTTGCGCTAAGTTTTTTACTCGGTTTGGCACCACCACTCGCGGAGGAGGTCGGTGCGTCAGTGGCCGATTTGGCAATCGCGAAGCGAGTGTATGAGGCTGCTGACGCACCGACCTCCTCCGCTGCTCCAGCCAACAATGCCCCCAACGCAACCGATTCGTCAAACGACACCATTGCGCGCCTCAAAGCCAACGGATGCTTCATCGCATGCAACAAATAGCGCCCAGTTTGTGATTCGACAGCAGCCTGTACATCCGCTACAGAACCCTGCGCTACCAAGCGCCCACCGCGTTTGCCCGCACTGGGACCAATGTCAATGATGTGGTCCGCATGGCGAATCGTGTCCTCGTCATGCTCCACCACCACCAGCGTATTGCCCTTGTCACTAAGCGACTGCAAAGCACCCAGCAAAATCCTGTTGTCCCGCGCATGCAAGCCAATGGTGGGCTCGTCCAGCACGTAGCACACACCCTGCAAATTGCTACCCAATTGCGCCGCCAGTCGAATGCGCTGTGCCTCACCACCGCTGAGCGTAGGCGCACCGCGGTCCAGGGTTAGATAACCCAAGCCTACTTCCTCCAGAAACTCCAGACGGCTCTTGATCTCCGGTATCAGGTCCCGCGCAATCTCGTTTTCACGCTGGCTCAAGCGCCCCTGCTTTTGCAAGGTCTCCACCCACTGGCGAATATCGGTCACGCTCAGTCGGGCCAAAGTGGTAATGGCAATGCCGTCCACAGCGGCAGTCGCCTTGAGCGCATCGCTTGCCTCGACGCCCAACTGGAATCCAAACCGCACCGCCCGCGCAGTCGCGTTCAGACGCGTGCCCTGGCAAGAGGGGCAAGTCGCATCCACCAGGTCTTCAATATCGGCCTCGGCAAAGGTCTGCTCGCGCCCTTTGTTGTCATCGTCCTTGACGGAATCGTCAAATACCTTGCGCTGCTCTTTTGTCAACGCCACCCCCGTGCCCACACAGTCCGGACACCAGCCGTGCTTGCTGTTGTAGCTGAAGAGCCGCGGGTCCAGCTCCGCATATGAGGTGGAGCACACCGGGCATGCGCGCTTGGTGGAGAACACCTGCACCTTGCCAATGCCTGCTGCAGACGATCCTGCCTGCATGGCATCACTGAGGCCTTCCAGTCCGCTCAATACATGCACCACGCCCTTGCCATGGGTGAGCGCATCGGCCAAGGCCTTGCGCAGCGCTGCTTCATTGGCAGGTGTGACGTCCAGACTGGCTACCGGCAACTCGATGTTGTGCTCCTTGAACCGGTCGATGCGGGGAAACCCATTGGTTGGCAAAAAGTTGCCATCCACACGCAAGTGGGTGAAGCCGCGCGGACGCGCCCAGTCGGCCAACTCGGTGTACACGCCTTTGCGCCCTTGCACCAGCGGTGCCAGCAGGCCAATGTGTTGACCTCGGTAGGTTTTCAGCAACTGCGCAGCAATACTGTCGGCCGACTGCGGCTCCACCGCCGCGCCGTCTTTGTAGCAGTGCTGCGTGCCGAGCTTGACGTACAGCAGGCGCAAAAAATGCCAGACCTCGGTGGTCGTTCCAACGGTGGATTTGCGGCCACCACGGCTTAGACGCTGCTCGATCGCTACAGTGGGTGGAATGCCGTACACCGCATCCACTTCCGGCCTACCCGCGGGTTGTACGATGGAGCGGGCGTAGGCGTT
Organism: uncultured beta proteobacterium; assembly: GCA_903954045.1. Taxonomy (GTDB): domain Bacteria; phylum Pseudomonadota; class Gammaproteobacteria; order Burkholderiales; family Burkholderiaceae_C; genus Allorhodoferax. Next base: position 2,739 of record CAJBMJ010000339.1, read on the forward strand.
CAGACTCTCAAGGTAACGCCTCTGACCTTCGTTGAACAGGATGTCGAAAGCGAGTGTGGATTTGCCGGAACCGGATACCCCGGTGACGACGCTGAACTTGCCGCGCGGTATGTCGACGCTCAGGGATTTGAGGTTGTGTTCTTTGGCGTTGATGATTTGAATGGAGTTGCTTTTTCCCCCCTCACTCCCCCCGCCCTCTCTCGCCCCCGCCGGGGCGAAAGAGGGAGCCTGAACAGCCCTATTTGACCGCGCGGTTGCAGTGAGGGCCTTACCGGCGAAAGATTCTGGTATTGCGGTGCCGACCGCTCGGCTGCCGAAGGCGGATGGGCTTGTGCCCGGGGCCGATTTGGCAATCGCGAAGCGAGTGTATGAGGCCCTGGGCGCAAGCCCATCCGCCGCCGCAAGTGAAGAGAACACCGCACTAGACTCGTTGACTTCGTGCACCACTCCCATTGCAGCTGCGTACTCCCGCAGAGCCTTTCCGGTATGCGAAGTAGGGTGCAACAACACGTCTTCGGGCGTTCCATAGGCCACCACTTCACCACCATCGTCACCGCCTTCGGGCCCCAGATCGATCAACCAGTCCGACGCACGAATCACGTCCAGGTTGTGCTCAATCACCACCAATGAATGCCCCGCATCCAGCAGTTTTCTTAGCGCGCGCATCAGCTTGGCGATGTCATCGAAATGCAGACCGGTGGTGGGCTCGTCCAGCATGAACAGCGCGCCACGCCTGGCGGTGGCTTGCCTGCTGGCGGTGCTGCTCTTGGCTGCCTCGGCCAAAAATCCTGCAAGCTTCAAGCGCTGCGCTTCACCGCCCGACAAGGTGGGCACCGGCTGGCCCAGCTTCACGTATTCCAAACCCACGTCCACAATCGGCTGCAAAACGCGAATCACGTCGCGGTCGGCACTGAACAAACCCGCCGCTTCGCTCACCGTCAGATCCAGCACATCGGCCACATTGACGTGGCGGCCTTTTCGCTCGATAGTGACTTCCAGAATTTCAGGCCGGTACCGTTTTCCGTCGCAATCCGGGCAACGCAGGTACACGTCGCTCAGGAACTGCATCTCCACATGCTCGAACCCCGAACCGCCACAGGTAGGGCACCGCCCATCACCGCTGTTGAAACTGAACTTGCTGGCGGTATAGCTGCGCTCCTTGGACAAGGCTGCACCCGCAAACAATTCCCGAATCGCATCCCACGCACCGACGTAACTCACCGGATTGGAGCGCGCCGTTTTTCCGATG
>CAJBMJ010000340.1 GCA_903954045.1 uncultured beta proteobacterium
AGTGGCATGGCTGGTTTGCAGGCGACTTCTGAGCGCATGCGCGAAATCATCGGAACGATTGACGGCATTGCATTTCAGACCAATTTGCTGGCGCTCAATGCAGCGGTAGAGGCAGCGCGCGCTGGTGAGCAGGGCAAAGGCTTCGCCGTGGTGGCTGCCGAGGTGCGCAGCCTTGCGCGCCGCAGTCAGTCGGCTGCTGCTGAGGTGCGCTCTCTGATTGCCGACTCTTCTACCAAGGTGTCTGCCACAGTCACCGAGATCGAAAGTGTGGGTCGACTGATGGGCAGCCTGGTGACGGGCATTTCAGAAATTGCACAAAATATTGAAACCATGGCCGATGGCAGCGCCAAGCAGAGTATTGCCCTGGCGGAAGTGGTGCAGGCCGTGGGCGATCTGGACAAGGTGACGATTGAAAACTCTGGCCTGGTGGACCGCACATCGCACCGGTCTGCGCGCCTGATGCAGCGCTCTCGGCAACTGGAAAACGCGGTCACCTACATCAAGCTGCGCCAGGGTACTGCCGATGAAGCGCTCGACATAACGACCCGTGCCCATGCCCTGGTGCAGTCAGCAGGGCTTGAAGCAGCATCCGACATCTTCCACGACCCCAATGGCGGATTTGTGGATCGCGACCTCTATGTGTTTGTCTTTGACCGCCAGGGTATTTACCGCGTGATCGGTGTCGACCGAAAACGTGTGGGAACCAGCCTCTTTGATACCCCTGGGGTAGACGCCCAGCAACTGGTGGATGATGCCTGGCATCGCTGCGAGCAGGGCGGGGGATGGGTGGAGTACAACATCATCAATCCAGCCACCGGCGATGTACGCGGCAAGTCGTCCTATGTATTACCTCTGAATAACGAACTGTTGATTGGCTGCGGCGCCTATCGAGGCGCCCTCACCGATTCCGACGAAATGATAGGGCGCTGAATTGCCCCAAATCGGCTAAAGCGGATGTTCGGTATAGAACTTTCCGCCGTGGTAGAGCAGGGGTGATGGGCCTTCGCGGCAGACGCAGCGCTCTACCTCGCCAACAAAAATGACGTGGTCCCCTTCTGCGTACTGACTGCGATTGAAGCATTCAAAAGTTGCCAGCGTGCCAGGAATCAGTGGGGCGCCACCTACTCCTTCGGTGAGGTCGAGATCCGAAAACTTGTCGTCTCCGGAAAGCGCGAAACGTTGGGCCAAGGCCTGCTGATCAGCGGCCAGTATGTGAATGGCGTAATGGGACCCCGCCTGAAACGCAGACATGGAACCGGCCTTGCGGGCCAAGCTCCACAATACCAGAGGAGGTGAGAGCGAGACCGAATTGAAAGAACTGGCGGTGAGTCCCACCATCGCACCCTGTTTAGTGCGCGCCGTGACGATCGTGACACCGGTGGCAAACATTCCCAGAGCCGAACGGAATTCGGCGGAAGAAAAGTTGGGGGATGCGGCCTTGGGCGGCTTGACAGACGTGAGCATGCCTGCAATTTAACCGAATTCATCTGAGCGGACATGGTTCTCGCCAGGTATCCGACGGCGCCAAGGGGACGACCTAAAATGCCTCCATGCTGAAAAATACCTGTTTTGCGCTGACTTTTGCTATGCTAAGCATAGCTAGTCATGCAGTCCCCAAGGGCGTTTGTGCCGATTTTTCTTCCAAATTGCCTAACATTCGTCATGCGGTGTGTGAGGCGGCCCAGCTACGTGACATGGGAGCGCGATCGGTAAAGGGGCGCACCCTGTGGGGTCGGGACATTGAGACGGAGGATGCCCAACTCAAGGTTTTGGTGGTTGGCGGTATCCATGGCGACGAAATGTCGTCGAGTGCACTGGTGTTTCAATGGATCGCCCTGGCCGAGCAGGCTCCGTCGGACATTCCCCTGCCCATTCACTGGCGCTTTATTCCAGCCCTGAATCCGGATGGGCTGTTTTCACGCCCTGCCAAGCGAACCAATGCGCACGGGGTAGACCTGAATCGCAATTTTCCAACCCCCAATTGGGCCCGCGACTCCCGCATTTACTGGGAAAAGCGAACGCGCAAGGATCCGCGTCGCTGGCCGGGCAATAAAGCCCTTTCGGAGCCGGAGTCACGCTTCCTGCTGGAGCAGATGGAATCATTCAAGCCCAATTTGATCGTGAGCGTGCACGCCCCATACGCATTGCTGGACTTTGACGGCCCATCGCAACCCCCTAGTCGCCTGGGTCGCCTGTACCTGGATCAGGTGGGCATATTCCCAGGGTCCTTGGGCAACTATGCGGGGGTGCACCGTGGGGTTCCGGTGGTGACCATCGAGCTTCCCCAGGCTGCGCGCGTACCTCAGGAAGGTGAGGTACGTCAGATGTGGATTGATCTGTTGCGCTGGACGCAGGACCGGTTGGCGCCGCGGCCCGAGGTTTTAGTGCCCCAGGATCTTGGATAAAAAGTCGCGGCTTCGCTCACTTTGCGGATTGTTGAAGAAGTCATGCGGGTTGTTCTGTTCAACAATTTGACCCTGGTCCATAAAGATGACCCTGTCTGCGACTGCTTTCGCAAATCCCATTTCATGGGTGACACAAATCATGGTGATACCCTGGTCCGCCATGGCAATCATGACGTCCAGCACCTCCTTGATCATTTCGGGGTCGAGCGCTGAGGTGGGTTCGTCGAACAGCATGATCTTGGGTTTGAGGCACAACGCGCGGGCAATGGCAACGCGTTGTTGCTGACCACCCGACAGTTGCAAGGGGTACTTGCCAGCCTGCTCGGCAATACGCACCCGTTTGAGTTGTTCCATCGCCTTCTCTTCGGCTTCTTTTTTGGGTATTTTCCCAACCCACATAGGCGAAAGCGTCAGGTTTTCCAGCACGGTGAGATGGGGAAACAGGTTGAACTGCTGGAACACCATGCCCACTTCCTTGCGCACCTGGTCAATGGCTTTCACGTCATCGCTGAGTTCCACTCCGTCCACGATCAGCCGGCCCTGTTGATGTTCCTCCAGGCGGTTGATGCATCGGATCATGGTGGATTTACCAGAGCCCGACGGGCCACACACCACAATGCGTTCGCCTTTGGTGACGGTGAGATCAATATCGCGCAGCACATGAAAGCTGTTGCCGTACCACTTGTTGACTTTGTCGAAGGTAATGATGGGTTCTGACATATAAATTCCTTAACGCGACCTGTGCTGCTCAGCGCAGCTTGCTCTTGTTGACCTGCTTTTCAATCCACTGGCTGTAACGCGACATGGAGAAGCAGAATAAGAAGTAAATCAGTGCTATGAAAAGATAGCCTTCAATTTTGAATGGACGCCAGTTGGCATCGGAATTCAATGCCAGACTCATGGCTCCAGTGAGTTCGTACAGGCTGACAATGGTCACCAGGGACGTGTCTTTGAAGGTGGAGATAAAGTTGTTCATGATGCCGGGTACCACCATGGCCAGTGCCTGGGGCAAAACAATCTTTCGTTGTGTTTGCCAGTAAGAGAGGCCTAGCGTCGCAGCCGCCTCAATCTGTCCTTTGGGTATGGCCTGAAGCCCACCGCGAATGACCTCAGCCATATAGGCTGCAGCGAACAAGGTAATGCCGGCGAGCACACGAACCAGCACGTCTATGTTGAAGCCCTGAGGCATCAGCAGCGGAAACATGAAAGAGGCCATAAACAGCACCGAAATCAGTGGCACTCCACGAATCAGCTCCACATAGATGGTGCATACACTGCGAATGGCTGGCAGAGTACTGCGACGTCCGAGCGCGATCACCAATGCAATGGGGAAGGCCATGGTCATGGACAGCGAAGCCAGCAGGATGGTGAGTGGCAGACCACCCCAGCGATCAGTTTCAACCCGGCTCAAGCCCAGAGTGCCTCCGTACATCACCGTGAAGAAGAAGCTCAGCACGGCGATCCACAGAATAACCAGCCATGGTTTCCAGAATGCACGCATGCAACTCGCGACCAGCAGCGCCAAGAGAGCTGTAGTGGAAATCAGCGGGCGCCACTGTTCCTCAAAGGGGTACCGACCGAAAATAATGATACGGAACTTCTCTCCAACAACGCCCCAGCAGGCCCCCGCTGCGTTGTGACAGGCGTCATAGTCTTTGGCCCACACTGCATTGAACAGCGACCAATTGAGAAAGGGAGGCAGTATGTACAGCAGAACTGCACCAATGGTCAGGGTGCCGATGCTGGTGCTGATGTCACCAAACAGGTTGGCCCTAATCCAGGCCAGAAGCCCTTCGGTTTTGACCGGGGCTGGCCGTGGCGCAATAGGTTGAAAGGTTTGAGCGCTCATGGTGTGTTCCTTAGCGTTCCTTGATGGCAGATCGGGTGTTGTACCAATTCATGAGGAATGAGGTCAACAGAGATGTGCTGAGGTAAACCAGCATGATGACGGCAATACACTCAACGGCTCTTCCGGTTTGGTTGATTGCCGTGTTGGCTATCGACACCACATCAGGGTATCCAATGGCAACAGCCAGAGAAGAGTTCTTGGTGAGATTCAGATACTGGTTGGTCACAGGTGGAATGATCACACGCAAGGCCTGGGGAAGCATGACAAGCCGCATGGTTTGCCCCCTGCTGAGACCCAGCGCACTGGCGGCCTCTGCCTGACCTGCGGACACGGATTGGATACCCCCGCGCACCACCTCTGCCACGAAGGCCGCCGTATAGATGGTCAAACCCAGAAGCACAGACAAAAATTCTGGAGTCAGGGCACCACCGTTTTCAATGGCGAATTCACCTTTGACAGGCATATTGAATTCAGCCGGTGCACCACCCACGATCCAGCCGAGTACACCACAGACGATGACGATTCCTACGGGCGCCCAGAACATGCTCTTGGGAACGCCGGTGCGTTCGAATGATCTGATAGCGTATTGTCGATAGAAATACGCCAGTACCAAAGCCATGGCCATGCCTATTGCGGCAAACAATTGGCCTGTGGCCCAGACCGGAATTGGGAAGTTCAGTCCGCCTTTGCTCAGGAATAACGGACCCAGAGTCCAGGGCTCGTTGGACGCGGGCAGCACCTCGGTAAACATCAGATACCACATGAGCAACTGCAGCAGCACTGGAATATTGCGAAAGAATTCGACGTACACCGAGCAAAGTCCACGCACAAGCGCGTTGCGAGAAAATCGCCCGACACCGATAAGTGTCCCCAGAACAGTGGTGAGGATGATGCCCAAAATGGCCACGCGCAGGGTATTGGTAAAGCCCACAAGGTAGGCCTTCCAATACGGTTCCGCAGAATCAAATGCAAAAAGGCTTTCGCCGATGTCAAACCCCGCGCCACCGAGCATGAAATCAAAGCCGCTTTGAATGCCGCGCAGCTTCATGTTGGTGTTGGTGTTATTCGCCAGATACATCACCGAAAGGACGATGATCACAACGGTGACAACCTGGTAGACCAGTCCCCGGAAGGCCTGACTGCGCCAAGACCAGGATTTTTTGGGTGGATTGGACGAAGTGGACATTAAATCCCTCGCTTCGAAAATTGTGCGTCTGAAAAAAAGGGTAGGGCAAACCTCTTTGCTCTACCCCAGATCGGGGCCGGGAACAGTGTCCCAGCGATTAACAATTAGCGAACGGGTGGTGCGTATTGAACGCCGCCTTTATTCCAGAGGTTGTTCAAACCGCGGGGCAATTGCAGTGCTGACTTGGGGCCCACATTGCGCTCAAAGATTTCACCGTAGTTGCCCGTGGTCTTGACTGCGCGTGCCAGCCACTCTTTGTCCAAGCCAAGCAACTTACCTGTGTCTTCGGTAGAGCCCAAAAGGCGTCCAACGACGGGGTCTTTGCTATTAGCTTTCTGATCGTCCACATTGGCGGCTGTTACGCCATATTCTTCCGCTTCCAGCAGGCCAAAAATGACCCACTTCACGATGGCAGTCCACTCGTCATCGCCACGGCGAACCATGGGGCCAAGAGGTTCCTTGGAAATGAGTTCAGGAAGGATTTGGTGATCGGCTGGATTTTTTGCCACTTTGTTGCGAGTGGATGCCAGGCCGGAAGCGTCGGTGGTGTATGCCACGCATCGTCCGGCAAAGTAGGCGCCCTCAGCGGCTTCGAGTTTCTCGAACACCACTGGCTTGATGTTCAGGCCTGAGGCTTTGGAGAAATCCGTCAAATTCTTCTCAGTCGTGGTTCCGGATTGAACGCATACAGTTTGGCCCTTGAGCTGCTTGGCGCTCTTGATCTTGCTCTTGACCGGAACCATGAATCCTTGGCCGTCATAGTAGGTTACGGCGGTTTGGCTCAGGCCCAGAGATGCATCGCGTGTGAGCGTGAACGTTGTGTTGCGCGATAGCACATCTACTTCGCCAGATTGCAATGCAGTAAACCGGGCCTGCGCATTCAGGGGAACATACTTGACTTTTTCACCGTCATTCAGTACAGCGGCTGCTACTGCGCGGCAGACATCAACATCCAGACCAGTCCACTTGCCGTTGGAGTCGGCAGCACTGAAGCCCGCCAAACCGGTGTTTACACCGCAAACAACCTGACCACGCGCCTTGATGGCATCCAGGGTCTTACCTGCAAATGCGGGTGCTGCGGCCAAGGTGCCCATTGCTGCCACCAAGGTTGCAACGGTTTTCAAAGTATTCAATTTCATCTGAAGGTGCTCCAATTAAAGAAAATCACATCACGGCGAAGTCAGCGCTATTGCCACCCGGCCGTCCAAGCTGTCGACTTTACCGCTACGCTACTTCACAAAGCATAAGGGTTTACTCTTGAGTCTTATGCAAAAAGTAAATAAGCCTATTCGCCCGCAAAAGCCTGCGTAGACAAGGTCTAAGCAGAACCCGTGCCAGATTTGCAGTCTCCGGTGAGACATTCATGCTTGGGTGTAAGGGTGTCCTCCTTTATCGTGCGCGATTGCCCCCTTATTTGAGGTTTCTTGATGACCCCTCGCCACTTTGCTTTTTGGCCCAAACGGCTCCCTTTCGCCATTGCTGCGCCCGCTACCTCACTGTGGGACAACCTTGAAGTGAACGCCCGGCGTTATCCCCACAAAGCAGCATTGGTTTTTTTTGGCAGTGTGGTGACTTACTCTGATTTGCTACAAAAAGCGGAGCGTCTTGCGTCCTATTTGTATGGGCTGGGAGTGAAAAAGGGTGACAGAGTTGTTCTGAATATGCAGAACTGCCCTCAATTGGTGATTGCGCACTTCGCCATTTTGCGTGCCAACGCGGTGGTCGTTCCCGTCAACCCGATGAACCGCTCAGAAGAGCTCAAGCATTACATCATCGACCCCGATGCCAAAGTAGCCATCACAACGGCCGATTTGGCTTCTGGGTTAGTGCAGGCCAGTGACTCTCTTGCGCCGGAACAACGCTTGAGTCACTTGGTGATAAGCCACTTTACCGATGCTTTTGTTCCGCAGACTGAAGGTCCCGAGGCAGTACCGACGGCATGGCGGGACTGGCTTTGCAGGCACCATGATTTGCCCGACCTGGCCGGTGGCAAAGTTCATGCCTGGAATGCTGCATTGGGTTCTGATAAGGAGCCTCCTGCTTTAGTGGTTGGGCCCGATGATCTGGCGCTGCTGCCCTACACCAGTGGAACCACCGGATTGCCCAAAGGATGTATGCATCTGCATAGCAGCATCATGCACAACGCCATCGCCAGTTCCCTTTGGGGCAATGGCACCATGGAGAACGTGAGCCTGATGGTGGTTCCCATGTTCCACATCACCGGCATGGTCAGCTTGCTGCACACCAATATCTTTGCAGGGGCCACCATGGTGATCATGCCCCGCTGGGATAGGGACGTGGCGGGTCAATTGATATCCCGGTGGAAGGTCACCCATTGGACCAACGTTCCCACCATGGTGATTGACCTGATGAACAGTCCGCAGTTTGATCAGTTTGACCTGACAAGTCTGATGTATATCGGCGGCGGCGGTGCGGCAATGCCACAGGCGGTCGCTCAGCGATTGCTTGAACAGTTTGGCTTGCGGTACGTGGAGGGCTACGGACTGACCGAAACAGCGGCCCCTTCGCACAGCAACCCGCCGGACAACCCCAAGCAGCAGTGTCTGGGTATTCCGTTTGTTGGCGTTGACTCCAGAGTGATTGATCCCGACACGCTGCAGGAGATGCCGGTGGGCGAGCCAGGGGAAATCATCATGAGTGGACCCCAAATATTCAAGGGCTACTGGAAGCGGCCCGATGCCACCGAGGCGGCTTTCGTTGAAGTGGATGGGCAACGGTTTTTCCGGTCGGGCGATCTCGGTCGTTTGGATGAAGATGGCTATTTCTTTTTGACGGACCGTCTCAAACGAATGATCAACGCTTCTGGATTCAAGGTATGGCCCGCCGAAGTAGAGGCCCTGATGTACCGTCATCCTGCAATTCAGGAGGCCTGCATCATTTCTACGCAAGACGTTTACCGCGGCGAATCGGTCAAAGCGGTTGTTGTTCTGCGCAGCGGGTTTGAGCAAACCACGGAGCAAAGCATCATCGGCTGGTGCAGGGACAACATGGCGGTGTACAAGGTGCCCAGGTTAGTGCAGTTTGTCGAGGCCCTGCCCAAGAGTGGTGCCGGCAAAGTCATGTGGCGCACCCTGCAGGAGCGCGAGCAGCCATCGAAAACCGTTTGAGGTCCATCCATGTTTGATACCAGCACAGTCAGCAACCCTTCGGAGTTGGGTTTTTCGACAGAACGCACATTGAATCTGATCAAGGTTTTGCAATCGGAGGTGGACAAGGGGCGCCTACCCGGCGCAGTGGCGCTGATTGCCCGGCGCGGTCGGGTCCTTTTACATGAAGCCTTGGGCCATCAAGACCCCGCCACGGGTAAGTCTATGGCACTGGATTCGATCTTTCGAATCTATTCCATGACCAAGCCGGTTGTTTCGGTCGCGACCATGGTGTTGATGGAGCGCGGCCAATTGTTGCTCAGCGACCCCATTGCGAAATATCTGCCCGAGTTCTCTGATGTGCGAATCACGGCGCAGGTCGACGGTCATACTGTTTCGCAACGCCCCAAAGCTGCACCAACGGTGCAGGATTTGCTTAGACACACTTCGGGTCTAACCTATGAAATTTTGGGTAGCGAACCTATACAGCGGCAGTATGCGCAGGCCAGACTGGCCTCCAGGGACCGTTCAAATTCCGAGTTTTCGCAAACTTTGGCACAAATTCCGCTGATGTTCGAACCCGCCTCTGTGTGGGAATACAGCCGCTCGACGGATTTGCTGGGTGCCTTGCTTGAGGTCGTCGCGGGTCAGAAATTGGGAATGTTCTTGCAGGAACAGATCTTTGCCCCGCTGGGCATGAATGACACCGCATTTCACGTGGCGCCTGATCAGCACCAACGCATTGCTGAGCCCTTCTCTTCGGACCCGGACGGCGGCCTGGCCATGAAACTGATCGACGTGCGCGAACCTGCACGCATGGAGGCGGGCGGAGCAGGTTTGACCTCGACTTCGAGTGACTACGCCCGATTTTTGCAATGCCTACTGAACGGGGGCGAATTGGATGGTCATCGTATTCTGGCCCCCAGCACCGTGCGCTATATGACGGCAGACCATCTGGGAAATATCCCAGTCAATCGTTCGGGGCGATCGAGGGAGCTGCTGCCACCGGGCCATGGGTTTGGATTGGGATTTGCTGTCCGCACCGACGATGGTGTGGCAGCTGTCGCTGGTGCAAAAGGTCTTTACTTTTGGGGCGGCATTGCTGGCACCACTTTTTTCGTGGATCCGAGCAATGAATTTTTTGCCTTGATGATGATTCAGGCGCCCAACCAGCGCGACTATTACCGCCCTCTTTTTCGAAATCTTGTGTATGCCGCATTTGTGGAGTAGCAAAAGAAGGCTCCAAGGCGTGTTCAGGTCGGGGTGATGGTTCGTATGCCTGGCCTACCCGCTGTACCTGACGGCCCATCAGGGATCAAGTGGGTCAGTTAGAATCTCAGGCTGCCTGAAATCAGGGGGCTTATCTTTTGGGGGCTGCGATGGTCCCCACCCCCACGCACTACTCATCGAGGAATAAAACCATGGCTGTTACCGTTGAAACCCTGGAAAAATTGGAACGCAAGATCACGCTGATGCTACCAGTTGGCGTTATCCAGACCGAGGTAGACACGCGTTTGCGCAAACTGGCCCGTACAGTCAAGATGGACGGTTTCCGTCCTGGAAAAGTGCCCATGAACGTGGTTGCGCAGCGCTATGGCTACTCAGTCCACTATGAAGTGATGAATGACAAGGTTGGCGAAGCTTTTGCGACTGCGGCCAATGAAGCCAACCTACGTGTTGCCGGGCAACCCCGCATTACCGAGAGCGAAGCCAATGTAGAAGGCCAAATGGCCTTCGACGCAGTCTTTGAAGTGTTTCCCGATGTTCAGATTGGTGATCTCACTACAGCGGCAGTGGAGAAAATTCAGTCCGAGGTCAATGATGAAGCGATTGACAAAACGGTAGAAATTCTGCGCAAACAGCGTCGCACTTTCGCCCAACGTCCGCACGATGCTGCGGCCCAGGATTCGGACCGTGTCGCGGTCGATTTCGAAGGAAAGATTGACGGCGAGCCGTTTGCCGGTGGCAAGGCCGACGATTTCCAGTTCATTCTGGGTGACGGCCAGATGCTCAAGGAGTTTGAAGAAGCTACGCGCGGCATGAAGTTTGGTGAAAGCAAGACTTTTCAGCTGGCTTTTCCCGCTGACTACCACGGCCAGGATGTCGCTGGTAAAACAGCCGACTTCATGGTGACTGTGAAGAAAATTGAAGCTGCGCACCTGCCTTCAGTCGACGATGCCCTGGCTAAGTCTCTGGGTATTGCCGATGCGACCGTCGCGGGCTTGCGGGGTGATATTCGCAAGAACCTGGAGCGCGAGGTGAAGTACCGCTTGCTTGGTCGCAACAAGAATGCCGTCATGGACGCTTTGATCTCTAAGTCGGAGCTGGATTTGCCAAAGTCAAGCGTTCAGGCAGAGATGGACCGCATGGTGGAGGGTGCGCGTGCAGACCTCAAACAGCGTGGCATCAAGGACGCTGATAAGGCACCAATTCCTGAGGACGTGTTCCGTCCACAGGCCGAGCGCCGAGTGCGTTTGGGGTTAGTGGTTGCAGAGTTGGTTCGTGCCAACTCCCTGCAGGCCAAGCCCGAGCAAATCAAGGCTCACATTGATGAATTGGCTGCCAGCTATGAAAAGCCAGCGGATGTCGTGCGTTGGTACTACGGTGACAACCGTCGCATGGCGGAAGTCGAGGCGATTGTGATTGAAAATAATGTGACCGATTTCGTTTTGTCCAAGGCCCAGGTAACTGAAAAGTCTGTGTCGTTTGATGAATTGATGGGTCAAAACTGATTTTGCTTCTTTCAGGAGACGGTATGCATGTGAATTACGGAACCTCTGGTCCTATGGATGTACAAGCCCTGGGAATGGTGCCGATGGTGATCGAGCAGTCGGGTCGTGGGGAGCGTTCCTACGACATTTACTCGCGGCTTCTGAAAGAGCGCGTTATTTTCTTGGTAGGGCCGGTGAATGACCAAACCGCCAATTTGGTGGTGGCGCAGCTCCTGTTTTTGGAGAGTGAGAACCCGGACAAGGATATTTCCTTCTACATCAACAGCCCCGGCGGGTCTGTCAGCGCAGGCATGGCTATCTTCGACACCATGAGCTTCATCAAACCAGATGTTTCCACATTGTGCATCGGTATGGCAGCCAGCATGGGCGCTTTCTTGTTAGCTGCTGGCGCCAAAGGTAAGCGCTTTTCTTTGCCAAATTCCAAGGTCATGATCCACCAGCCTTCCGGCGGAAGTCAGGGTCAGGCGACAGAGATTGAAATTGCTGCACGCGAGATTCTCAAGACGCGCGAGCAACTCAACAAGATCTTGGCCGAGCGGACCGGGCAGTCTTTGGAAAAAATCGCCGTCGATACTGAGCGGGACTATTACCTTTCTGCCGAAGAGGCTAAAGAGTACGGTTTGGTGGATCAGGTTATATCCAAGCGTCCTTGAGTTTTTGGCGGGGCAACCGCCTGTTTTGACGGTGTCGCTCGTTAGAGAGGCACCGTTTTTATTTGGTTATCATTGCGCAATTCAAGCGTAAAGGCAGTCTGCACATGGCCGAGAAAAAAGGCACTTCGAGCGAAAAAACCCTGTATTGCTCATTTTGTGGCAAGAGCCAACACGAGGTAAAAAAGCTGATCGCTGGCCCGTCGGTGTTCGTTTGCGATGAGTGCATTGAACTTTGTAACGAGATCATTCGGGATGAGCTGCCAGCCACCACGGAAGGCAAAGATGACCATGATCGTTTACCAACGCCCTCGGAAATCAAAGCCAATCTAGACAACTATGTGATTGGACAGGAACCGGCAAAACGCACGCTGGCGGTTGCCGTTTACAACCACTACAAGCGTTTGCGCCACAAGGAAAAGGCGAAGAAAGACGATGTGGAGCTTGCCAAAAGCAACATATTGTTGATTGGCCCCACCGGGTCAGGAAAAACCTTGCTGGCCCAGACCTTGGCTCGCATGCTGGATGTTCCATTCGTTATGGCTGACGCGACTACGTTGACAGAAGCCGGCTATGTTGGCGAGGACGTTGAGAACATCGTGCTTAAGTTGCTGCAAAGCTGCAACTACGAAGTTGAGCGGGCTCAGCGAGGCATCGTATACATCGACGAAATTGACAAAATTTCCCGGAAATCAGACAACCCGTCCATCACGCGTGATGTGTCTGGCGAAGGGGTTCAACAAGCTTTGCTCAAACTGATAGAGGGAACGATGGCCAGTGTTCCTCCGCAGGGAGGGCGCAAGCACCCCAATCAGGATTTTGTTCAGATTGACACTACGAACATCCTTTTTATATGTGGGGGAGCTTTTGCCGGTTTGGAAAAAGTGATCGAGAACCGCACGCAGTCGTCTGGCATCGGTTTTGGTGCAGTCGTCCAGAGCAAGCAACAGCGCGCCCTGACGGAAGTGTTCAAAGAGGTGGAACCGGAAGATTTGATCAAGTTTGGGTTGATCCCTGAACTGGTAGGGCGTATGCCGGTAGTCGCGACATTAGCAGAGCTTACCGAAGACGCCTTGGTACAGATTCTGACAGAACCCAAGAACGCCCTAGTGAAGCAATATGCCAAGTTGCTGGCAATGGAAGGCGCAGATCTGGAGATACGTCCCTCGGCCTTGAAAGCTATCGCGAGAAAGGCGCTGGCCCGAAAGACGGGTGCTCGTGGTTTGCGATCTATCCTGGAGCAATCGCTGATCGACACAATGTACGAACTGCCTAACGTAGCAAATGTTGAAAAGGTTGTGGTGGACGAGTCAACTATTGAGGAAAGCAAACCTCCATTGCTCGTTTACAGAGAGTCAGCCAAAAAGGCTTGAGATACAGGCGACCCTAACCCTTGATTTGGCGGGTTTTGGGTGGGCTTCAGTCGTTTCTTGCTGTTCGGTTTAAATTGATAATTCCTGGGTGCTTGAATTCCATGCGTTTCCGACCATATTCAACAGGTAACACAAAGGTTTCCTAACTATGTCTGGCCATCCTTCTCTTTTAGCAACCCCCATCGACCTTCCCTTGTTGCCTTTGCGTGACGTGGTTGTGTTTCCTCATATGGTGATTCCCTTGTTTGTGGGACGTCCCAAGAGCATCAAGGCCTTGGAAGCTGCGATGGAAGCAGAGAGGCGCATCATGCTGGTGGCTCAAAAAGCTGCGGCCAAGGATGACCCTCTGGTTTCAGATATGTTCGATATCGGGTGTGTGTCAACCATTTTGCAGATGCTCAAACTCCCCGACGGCACGGTAAAGGTTTTGGTAGAAGGTCATCAACGTGCGACCGTCAACCGAATTGAAGAAGGGGAATCACACTTTACGGCCAATGTGACTCCCATTGAAATCCCAGCGGAAACACCGGAAAAGGTTAAGGGAAAAACTAGCGAAATTGAAGCACTGCGACGCGCGGTAATGCAGCAGTTTGATCAGTACGTCAAACTCAACAAGAAAATTCCTCCTGAGATTTTGACATCCATCTCAAGCATTGACAATCCAGGAAGGTTGGCTGACACCATCGCAGCGCACCTGCCTTTGAAACTGGATGCAAAGCAGGCGGTTCTCAGCCTGTCAGGCGTAAAAGAGCGCTTGGAGAACCTGTTCGAACAGATTGAGCGTGAAGTAGACATTCTGAATGTCGACAAAAAAATCCGTGGTCGCGTTAAGCGTCAGATGGAAAAAAACCAGCGTGATTTTTACCTTAACGAGCAGGTCAAAGCCATCCAAAAGGAATTGGGGGAGGGCGAAGAAGGCGCAGATATAGAAGAGATCGAGAAAAAGATCAAAGCTGCCAAGATGCCCAAAGATGCCTTGAAGAAGGTGGAAGGAGAGTTGAAAAAACTCAAGCTGATGTCCCCCATGTCCGCGGAAGCTACTGTTGTCCGTAACTATATTGACGTGCTGACAGGATTGCCTTGGACCGCCAAGACCAAAATTAAACACAACCTCACCAATGCGGAAATCGTACTAAATGAGGACCACTACGGCCTGGATAAGGTGAAGGACCGAATTCTTGAATATCTTGCTGTTCAGCAACGGGTAGATAAAGTGAAGGCGCCGATTCTTTGTCTGGTTGGCCCCCCGGGTGTTGGTAAAACATCTCTCGGCCAGAGCATCGCAAAGGCCACAGGTCGTAAATATGTTCGTATGGCTTTGGGCGGTATGCGCGATGAGGCGGAAATTCGAGGGCATCGCCGCACCTATATCGGGGCAATGCCCGGAAAGGTTCTTCAAAGCCTGACAAAGGTCGGCACACGCAATCCTCTTTTTCTGCTGGATGAGATCGACAAGCTCGGTACTGATTTCCGAGGCGACCCAAGCAGCGCACTGCTGGAGGTCTTGGACCCAGAGCAGAACCACAAGTTTGGTGACCATTACGTTGAAGTGGACTATGACTTGAGCGATGTGATGTTTGTTGCGACCAGCAACTCGATGAACATCCCGCCAGCACTACTCGATCGGATGGAGGTCATTCGTCTCTCGGGATACACCGAAGACGAGAAGACTAATATTGCGATCACCTATCTGTTGCCAAAGCAGATGAAGAATAACGGGGTCAAGGCCACCGAACTATCTATCGCTGAAGATGCGGTGCGCGACATAGTGCGTTACTACACTCGAGAAGCCGGTGTTCGCTCTTTAGAGCGGGAACTGTCAAAAATTTGCCGCAAAGTAGTTAAGGGGCTGCTTCTGAAAAAAATGCATGCCCAAGTGCAAGTCACGGCGGAAAATTTGAATGATTTCTTGGGTGTTCGTAAATACACGTACGGGCGTGCAGAGCAGCAAAACCAGGTGGGGCAAGTCGTTGGATTGGCTTGGACGGAGGTGGGTGGGGACCTTCTGACTATCGAGGCTGCCCTGACACCCGGTAAGGGAGTCATTACTCGCACGGGCTCTCTTGGTGATGTTATGAAGGAGTCTGTTGAAGCTGCTCGCACGGTGGTGAGAAGCCGCTCTCGTCGATTGGGTATCAAGGACGAAGTCTTTGAGAAGAAAGACATTCATATCCATGTGCCTGATGGCGCCACGCCGAAGGACGGACCTAGTGCAGGTGCTGCTATGACGACAGCTTTTGTGTCCGCGCTTACTGGTATTCCGGTGCGCGGCGACGTCGCAATGACCGGTGAGATCACATTGCGTGGTGAAGTTACTGAAATTGGCGGTCTGAAAGAAAAGTTGCTCGCTGCGCTCAGAGGTGGGATCAAGACTGTCTTGATACCAGAAGCAAATGCGAAGGATCTTCAGGACATTCCTGAGAATGTCAAAAATGGCCTCGAAATCGTGCCGGTCCGCTGGATTGATAAGGTACTCGAGCTTGCTCTGGAGTCGCTTCCCGTTGCATTGCCAGAGGAGGAAGCTGTGGCAGTGCCGGTTGCAACGGCCGCTGTGCCGCCCACTGAATTGCAAGATTCAATAAAGCATTGATTAGCATCGAAAAATTCTGCGACTTTTTATTCTTTACAAAAAGTGCGCTATAATTTGAGGCTTGAAACGCGGGAATAGCTCAGTTGGTAGAGCGCAACCTTGCCAAGGTTGAGGTCGAGAGTTCGAGACTCTTTTCCCGCTCCAAATTTGAAAAGGGAAGCTGAATACGCTTCCCTTTTTCTTTAGTTGAAAGACAGTGGCGCGGTAGCAAAGCGGTTATGCCCCGGATTGCAAATCCGGTTAGTCCGGTTCGACTCCGGACCGCGCCTCCATTTGAATCGGCCTGCATTCGATTGCCGCAGGTCTTTATTGTGTTCGGCTCTTCTATTGGGCTAACACGGCCCGAGTGGTGAAATAGGTAGACACATCGGACTTAAAATCCGCCGCTTCGTGAATAACGGGCGTACCGGTTCGATTCCGGTCTCGGGCACCAATCATTTCAACATTAACCTTTGTCACTATCTCGCACAGCAGTTTTGCGGGATTACCCTTAAGAGTTCGCTTTGCCGTGGCACAATCAAACTGGGATCACTGGAAAGCTGTTATTGCCCGATTACATGACAAATTACAACGCGCCCTTCGAAATCCACGTTCATGGCCAAGTTGTTTTGCGCGCGGAAGTGAAGTTGGAGCAACTTCAAGAATCGCTGAAACCATTGTGGAAGTACGCGGGTGCCCGCACTTTTGGTGAGGGTGCGGTGAGCACTTATGAAGATGAACCTGGCATCAAATTTGATTCGGACGAACATTTGTTGCAAATGTGCTGGACAGTCGCTGGCACCGATGATTTTCGTCAGGTGCTTGACGAAGTTTGCATGAATCTCAACGAACTGGCCAGTGCAGGCGCTGCGATAGAAGTGACTTTTTACGATGCTGATTTTGACGAAGAAGATCAGGCTTCCGGTGCGCAATCCCGCGATGACTTCATCATGTTGTTTGTAGGCCCTGATCCTGCTGCAATCATGCAGGTTCAAAGGGATTTGCTGGTCCAGGATGTTGTCAACATGATGGAGCGGCATTTTGATGGGGCCGAACTCGGCGGTGTCGTCGTGGAAATTGACAAACTTTTTGCACATCGATTTGATGAACTTGTGAGTTCACTTGAGATCGGCAAACCGCCCCGTGGCTCTGGGGGGCACGGTGGTAGTGGACATGGTGGCGGGCGTAAGCCTCGCCACTTGCATTGATTGCCAACCACGATGGTCAAGAAAATTTCAGTAGAACAACTCGTGGTGGGCATGCACCTGAAGGAGTTTTGTGGCTCCTATATGGAGCATCCCTTTTGGAGAACTGGCTTCGTCATTACGGATCCGAAAGATATCGTCACAATTCGGGCCAGTAGCATAAAAGAAGTATGGATAGATAGCACCAAAGGCCTCGATGTTCCCAAGGGCGTGGCAGCTGTATCAGAGTCCGAGTCGCAAGCGCAGGTAGAGGCGGAATTGAGCGAGGCAGTGCAGACGCCTGCGCGTCAAGTTGCTCCGGTTTCGACCGCCGCTGAAATTCAGCGCGCTGCGAAAATTTGCGCTCAGTCCAAGCAGGCCGTCATCAGTATGTTCCAGGAAGCCCGCATGGGAAAGGCCATTGATGTCGGCGGAGCGCAGCGCATGGTTGAAGAAATCACCGACTCGGTGACGCGAAATCCTGGTGCGCTGATCAGCCTTGCCCGCTTGAAAACGGTGGACGATTACACCTATATGCACTCTGTTGCCGTCTGCGCCATGATGGTCGCGTTGGCTAAACAGCTGGGCCTGGATGAGCCAACAACGCGGGTTGCCGGTCTGGCGGGCCTGATGCACGATCTTGGAAAGGCCGCAATGCCTATGGAGGTATTGAATAAGCCAGGTAAGCTGACGGATGCGGAGTTCTCGATAATCAAAAAGCACCCGGAAGAAGGTCACCGTATGCTGCTGACTGGCAGTGCAGTTGACCCCGTGGTACTCGACGTTTGTTTGCACCACCATGAAAAGACCGATGGGTCTGGGTACCCCAAACAAATGAAAAACGAAGAGATTAGTCTTTTTGCAAAAATGGGGGCGGTGTGCGACGTTTACGATGCAATTACTTCAAATCGCCCCTATAAGTCTGGATGGGACCCAGCCGAGTCACTGCGCAAGATGGCGGAATGGGCCAATGGTCACTTCGATCCAAAGGTATTCCAGGCCTTTGTGAAGAGTTTGGGCATTTATCCCATCGGATCGCTGGTTCGTCTCAGTTCTGGTCGCCTTGGTGTTGTCGTAGAGCAAACCGGAAAATCTTTGACTACGCCCTCAGTGAAGGCGTTTTTTTCAACCAAATCCAATATGCGCATCGTGCCAGAGGTGATCGACCTTTCCGCCCAAGGATGCTCAGAAAAGATTGCGAGCCGAGAGGACCCCGCAAAGTGGCGCTTTGCGGACCTCCACGAATTGTGGTCAGGCATTGCTTCGGCGGGGCACTGAGCCCCATATTGTCAGCAGCCCCGCGTAATGGGCATTTCCACAGGCTTGGGATTAAGAGCATATTTGCCAAGTTCCAATTTGGCAATCGCGTTCCGATGTACCTCGTCGGGGCCATCTGCAAACCGTAAAGTCCTTGCATTGGTATAAGCGTAGGCGAGTGGAAAGTCGTCGCACATGCCGGCTCCGCCATGCACCTGAATCGCCCAATCAATGACGTCGCAGGCCATGCTGGGGGCAACTACCTTGATCATGGCGATTTCGTTTTTTGCGAATTTGTTCCCCGCCACGTCCATCATCCATGCGGCTTTCAGTGTCAGCAGGCGTGCCATATCAATCTTGCAACGCGCTTCGGCAATTCGCTCCTGCGTCACTGTTTGAGCAGCGATGGGTTTGCCGAAGGCAATGCGGCTTGAAGCGCGTTTACACATCAGCTCTAGCGCACGCTCTGCCAAACCGATAAGGCGCATGCAATGGTGAATGCGTCCAGGCCCCAGTCGGCCTTGAGCAATCTCGAATCCACGTCCTTCACCCAACAAAATATTGCTCGCAGGGACTCTTACGTTCTCAAATAAAACCTCCATGTGTCCATGGGGAGCATCGTCATATCCGAAAACATTCAATGGACGAATGACCTTGAGGCCCGGTGCATCGGCTGGGATCAGGATCATGCTCTGTTGGGAGTGGCGCGGTGCCTCGGGATTCGTCTTACCCATGGTGATGTAAATGGAGCAGCGCGGATCGCCTGCGCCTGATGTCCACCATTTGCGTCCATTGACAATATAGTCATCGCCATGGCGTTCTATGCGGGTAGCGATATTCGTGGCGTCGCTGGAGGCGACCTCAGGCTCGGTCATCGCAAAAGCAGAACGAATCTTGCCTTCCAGTAGCGGCTTGAGCCATCGACTCTTGTTTTCCTCAGAGCCATACCGGGCGATAGTTTCCATGTTACCGGTGTCTGGGGCTGAACAGTTGAAAACCTCGCTGGACCACATGACCCGCCCCATAATTTCTGCTAGCGGCGCGTATTCTTGATTGGTCAAGCCGGCTCCATGGTAGCCGGAGGCTTCTGCGCTATCTACGGGCAGAAACAGGTTCCACAATCCCGCCGCTTGGGCTTTGGGTTTCAAATTTTCGATGGTCTGAAGAGGTGTCCATCGTTTACCGGCAGCTGTGTTGGCCGCAATTTCCGCATGGTAGGCACTTTCTGCTGGGTACACATTCTCTGCCATGAAAAGGTTAAGTCGGGCCTGCAAATCTTTTGTCTTGGGTGAATAGTCAAAGTCCATAGTGGCTCCAGTAGTGTTACTTTCCGATGAATTGGCAATGTGTATGGCTAAGCTTTGCGCGCAAAGGACCACGCCAATTGCGCGAGTGGTCTTGCACCTGCAGCGGAACTAACCGCCTGGGCACTTGACGCGGTACCTGTTTCAACTCGCTTGGCGATGCCCTGCAGAATGGCCGCAATGCGAAACATGTTGTAGGCCATGTAGAAATTCCAGTCTGCTTGAAGTTGTTGAGGGCTTGCAAGTCCGGTCCGATCGCAGTACATGCGTATGTACTCGTCTTCTGAGGGAATGCCGAGTTCAGACAAGTTCAGCCCACCAATCCCCCGAAAGGCACCAGGAGGTATGTGCCAAGCCATGCAGTGGTAGCTAAAGTCGGCTAACGGGTGTCCCAAGGTTGAAAGCTCCCAGTCCAGTACAGCCACTACCTTGCTTTGGTGTGATGCGAACATGAGATTGTCGAGTCTGTAATCTCCATGAACAATGCTCACCATGCTTTCATCGCGGGCCATATCTGGAATGTTTTTCGGCAACCACTCCATAAGTTGATCCATCTCCGCAATGGGCTGGGTAACGGAAGCAAGATACTGCTTGCTCCAGCGACCAATCTGGCGATCAAAATAGTTTCCGGGCTTCCCGTAGTTGCCGAGTCCCACTTCAGCAAAACTCACTGTGTGCAGGGCTGCAATAACGCGATTCATTTCGTCATAAATAGCGCTGCGATCTGAGGGCAACAGTCCCGGCAAAGACTGGTCCCAAAGAACTCGCCCCTGCATGAATTCCATGACATAGAAGGCCCTGCCAATAACGGACTCGTCTTCACACAGGCACAGCATTTGAGGCACAGGAACGTCGGTCTTGCGCAAGCCCTGCATCACCCTGAACTCACGCTCAATCGCGTGTGCGGATGGGAGCAACTTGGCGACCGGTCCCGGCTTTGCACGCACAACGTAACTTTTCGTTGGTGTGATGAGTTTGTATGTCGGATTGGACTGACCACCCTTGAACATCTCTACTGTCATCGGCCCCTCAAAACCGGGCAGATTCTGGTCCAGCCAGGTAGTCAAGGCCGCGGTATCAAAAGCGTGTTTTTCTGATACCGATCCAGTGCCGAGGAAATGATCAAAGTTGCTCATGCTCTATCTGAAGTTTTGAATTTAGTTGTCTGACTCAATGATGCGCATCAACGAAGAACGATCGCGAATGACCAGGCCACCTGGTTCGATACGAATAGCGTTTTCGCGCTCCATGGTCTTGAGCTCCTGATTCACGCGCTGCCGGGATGCGCCGAGTAACTGAGCTAGCTCTTCTTGGGCAAGTTGCAATCCAATTCGGACCTCGTTGCCGTCGCTCAAGGACGGTACACCGTAACTTCGTGCCAGATGAATTAGCTGCTTGGCTAGTCTTGCTCGCAACGGAAGGGTATTGAGATCTTCCACTAAGCCGTACAGCTGACGTATGCGTCGAGAGTGCAGTCGCAACAGTGCTTCGTATAGTTCTACGTGCAATGCCAGAATTTTCTTGAAGTCTGCTTTCGCAACGCAAAGTATCGTACTTTCGCCATGTGCATAGGCGTCGTGCGTTCGCCGGTCCCCGTCGAAGATGGACACATCGCCAAACCAAATACCTGGTTCGACGTAGGTCAAGGTAATTTGTTTGCCAGATATCGAAGTGGAGCTGACCCTTACTGCTCCTTTGGCGCAGGCGATCCACTCCTCGGGAGGTTCGCCGCGGGCTGTAATGAGATCGCCGTCGCGATAGCGTTTGACG
>CAJBMJ010000341.1 GCA_903954045.1 uncultured beta proteobacterium
CGCACGCGAAAAGATGTCGCTGGCCTCCACCTACGCCGGTTTTGCGTTTACCCGTGCCAACGTGGGCTACGTCCATGCCATTGCCCACCAATTCGGTGGCAAGTACCACACGCCGCACGGCCTCGCCAACGCCATCATGCTTCCCCTGGTGCTCAAATTCTCCAGCCCCGCCATTACCGACCGATTGGCCCTTTTGGCCGTTCGCGCCAAGGTGGGCACTGAAGGTGAATCCAAAGAAGCGCTGGCGCAAAAGTTTCTGGATGCGGTGGACCAGCTTAACCGCGATCTGAACATTCCCACCACGCTGCAAGCCTTGCAGGAAGCCGACATTCCTGCTCTGGCCCGGGCTGCGTGCCACGAAGCCCACACCGGGTACCCCGTGCCACGCTACATGACCCAAGGCGAATGCGAAGAGCTGATTGCCAAGGCTTTGCCACAGCCGGAACCGGCGGCGCCCAAGGCTGTGGCCCGCAAATCAGCCCGCAAGATGACGCCTAAACGCTAAACACCCACCACAATTCAATAAAGGCGCCCGGCGCCAATGAGGAGCAAGACCATGAAGAAAGTAGTCACCGTCACCCTGGGATCTTCGAAGCAGGACTTCGAATTCAAAACCGATTTTCTCGGTCAGGTTTTTTCCGTCAAACGCATGGGGGCCGATGACGACACGGGCAAGGCCTGGGAACTCATGCGCCGCCAGCAAACCACCGCAGATGCCATTGGCCTGAGCGAGGTGGGCGACCACTACCAGGTCGGCCTGCGCACCGTGGTCAACAAGGAAACCCATCGCCTTCTCAATGTGGTGACCCGCGTGCCTGTCACCACCGGCGCCACTTTGCGGCGCATGTTGCAGGTGCGCGCAGTGCGCTACGTGCAAAAAGAGCTGGGCAACTATTTCAACAACAACCTCGTGCTGTTTCTCTCGGGCATGCGCAACTACGACATGGCGGTGGCCCTGTCTGACTACACCAAGAACCTGAGCTTTGCCGACGCGCTGTTCCAGACCGGCGCACCCGCCATGCTGACTTCGCTGGAACAGCTCGAACTGTTTGCCAAGGGCAGTGACCTGATGCTCTCGGGAAAATCCGGGGAAATACTGGAGTCCGCACTCACAGGCTTCAAAAACAACCGCATCTCCGCGGCAGTGGCCAAATCCCACGTCATCGTGGGTACCTACCACGAGCTCGAAGTCGTGGGCAAGACCGCCGACCTCGAAGGCAAGACGCTGATCACTTCAGCGGTGGACGACGAGCGACTGGCCTTCTTTACCAAGTGCAAGGTCAACCTGGTGATTGATGTATCGCCCAAGCTGTTTGAGAAAGTGGTCGGCATCAACACCCTGGAGGCCATGATTCTGGCCGCGCTGGAGAAGCGCTGCGAAGAAGTGTCGGACGACGACTTTGAAGAAATTCTGGACGAGCTGCACATCAAGCCCCGCTTGTTGCACCCCACGGGCAAGTTCCGCAACATCCGTCGCTTTGCCTTTGTGATCCACCCCTTGAGCCAGAATTACATTCGCAAGGCCTTTCCCATTCCCACCTCCACTCCCAAGTTTGTGATGGACAAGGTCGAAACCCTGGCTGCGCACATGCCACCCATGGTCTATTGCAAGATGGAGAACATTATCTCGCCCACCGGCGCTGAGGCCGAAGGCTGGCTGATATCGGTTGGAGGAACTCCGAAGGAAATGCTCTCACGCAGCCCCGAGTTCACCTATCGGCGCTTGCTGCATGCATCCAGAATTGCCGAAAAAATGGGCGCCCAAATCATGGGGCTGGGCGCCTTCACCAAGGTGGTGGGCGATGCAGGTGTGACAGTAGCCCGCCGCTCCAGCTTGCCGATCACCACCGGCAACAGCTATTCTGCGTCGGGCGCCCTGTGGGCAGCAGCAGACGCAATGCGCCGCATGGGCATTGTCACCATCAACAAGCACAACAAAAAAGTGGCTGCCAAGACCATGGTCATTGGTGCCTCAGGCTCCATTGGTTCGGTCAGCGCACGGCTGTTGGCCATGTCCTTTGACGAGGTGTACCTGGCTGGACGCACCCTGAGCAAACTGGAAGAACTCAAGGCTTCCATCCTGCAGGAAACACCGGACGCGCGGGTCTTTACCACGATCGACTACAACGACCTGCTGGGTGACATGGACATGATCGTCACCTCCACATCGGGTGCGGGTAAAGAGATTCTGGACATCATGAAGGTCAAGCCTGGCTGCGTGATCACCGACGTGGCCCGTCCCCTGGACCTGCCCGCATCTGACGTAGCCAAGCGCCCCGACGTGCTGGTGATTGAATCTGGCGAGATCGACCTGCCCACCAAGGTCAAGGGCTTGAAGAGCATTGGCCTGCCACCCAACGTGATTTACGCCTGCCTGGCCGAAACCATTGTGCTGGCGCTGGAAGGCCGCTTTGAAGTGTTTACCGTGGGCCGCGACACCGAATGGGAAAAGGTCAAAGAAATTTACAAACTGGGTCTGAAACACGGAATGAAACTGGCCGCCATCTCGGGAGTCAATGGCGTGTTCAGCGACGAGGCCATTGCCAAGGTAGTGACTCTGGCCAAGAAAGCCCGCCTGACCTGGAAAGGCGACGCCCCAGCCAAATCAGCAAAGTCCGTCAAAAAGCCAGCGGCAAAGAAAGCTGTTCCAGCCAAAAAGGTAACCGCGAAAAAAGTGCCTGCCAAGACAACACCGGTCAAGACAGCGGCAGTGAAGCCAGTGACAAAAAAGACTGCGGCGAAGAAAGCAGTTGAATGAACCGCAACCTCTGGTTGCTTGCCCTGTGCCAAGGACTCTTTCTCACCAACAACGTCACATTCATCGCCATCAACGGCTTGGTAGGACTGAGCCTGGCACCTTTTGGCTGGATGGCTACGCTGCCCGTGATGGGCTATGTGGTGGGCGGCGCGCTCAGCACGCCTTTGGTAGCAAAAACCCAGGCCAGGTTCGGGCGACGTGCCTCGTTCCAGATCGGTCTGGCAGTGGCAGCATTTTCGGCGCTGCTGGGCGCCTGGGCGGTGATGGAACACCATTTCTGGGCGTTGGTAGCGGCAACGGTCATCGCAGGCTATTACAGCGCTAACGGACAGTTGTATCGGTTTGCTGCCGCAGAACTGGCCTTGCCCGCTTTTCGTGAAAAAGCCGTTTCACTGGTGTTGGCAGGTGGGTTGATTGGCGCAGTTGCTGGCCCCAACCTGGCGGCACGCAGTCGCTCGCTTCTGGAGGTTCCTTTTGCCGGGGCCTATATTGCCTTAGCCATCGTGGCACTTGCGGCCATGGCCATGATGGCCCTGATCCAGTTTCCGGAAGTCAGTGCACCCAAGGGGCCGCAGAACCAAGGACGCAGCCTTGGCACCATCATGCGCCAGCCAGTCTTTGCGGTGGCCTGTATCAGCGCCGCACTTTCCTATGGGGTGATGAACCTGCTGATGGCCGCTACGCCTTTGGCGATGCAGCAATGCGGCCTGGAGTTTGACGATGCCGCGCTGGTATTGGAATGGCACGTCATCGGCATGTTTGCGCCAGGATTCTTTACCGGGCACCTCATCAAACGCTTTGGCACGCTCACCATCATGGGTGTCGGCGCACTGTTGAATCTGTTGTGCATTGCCGTGGCACTGACCGGCGTAGAACTGCACCAGTTTGTGATTTCACTGTTCCTCCTGGGCGTGGGCTGGAATTTTCTGTTCACGGGCAGCACGACCTTGTCTTTGGGTGCTTATCGGCCGGAAGAAAAAGACCGCGCCCAGGCCGCTATCAACTTCTGCGTGTTTGCCGTGATGGCACTGACCTCGTTTGCCTCGGGCGCTCTGGTAACCACACAGGGCTGGACCCTGCTTAATCTGGGCTCCTTGTTGCCCGTGCTGCTGACTGCGCTGGCGCTGGGCTGGCTGGCATGGAACCGTTCAATGCAACGGGCGAGTCCGAGCTGAAAAGCCATTGGTTTGAGGAAGTCTGTCAGCTTTCTCCGTCCGCCAGAGGTGGTGAAGTTTGCACCTCCAGTGCCAGTGCCTCGAGGGCCAAACTAAGCTCCCGGCTGGCATTGAGCAAAGCCATGCGTTGGCCACCATGGGCCGCCGCACTGTGCGCAATGTGTGTAGCCCAAATCTCATGCGCCAGCGCGTGCACCTGCTCATGCAGCGGGCCGATGCGCTGAAAAGTTGGAAGGTGACCGTAGCGGGCAGAACCCCCACCATGAAACCACTGGCCAAATCCGCAGGTGTCGCTGTTCAATGAAACGGTGACCGCAGTGTCGCCTGCATCCAGCTGCCGGATCAGGGCAGCCATCCAGACCTGGTGACTTCGAGCTGCGGTGAGCAGCGGCAAATCGGCAACCGCCGTGGTCATCGGCAGGCGGTTTTTCCAGGGGGTGGTTTCGTTCCAATGGCGCGTCCACTGCACAAACTGATCTGCCGGCATGGGGCGAGAAACGCCGTAGCCCTGCACCAGATGGCAACCCAGTTGCAGCAGCACATCGCCGTGCTCCAGTGTCTCTACGCCTTCGGCAATCACTGGCCGGTTGAAGGCCTGTGCCAGGCGCACCACGCTGTCCACAATGCCCAGGTCGTTCGGGTCTTCCAGCATGTCACGCACAAAGCTCTGGTCAATCTTGATCATGTCCACAGCCAGACTGCGGAAGTACGAGAGCGATGAGTACCCAGTGCCAAAGTCATCCAGTGCAAAACGGATGCCCATCGCGCGGCACTGGCGCAGCACTTTGGTAGCCCGCTCCATGTCGCCGATGGCAGCGGTTTCAAGTATTTCCAGTTCCAGGTGGTGCGGCTGCACCTGCGGATACTTCTTCAGGGCCGCTTCGAGGTGGCCGACAAAGCCGGGCTCGAGTAGATGGTCTGCGCCGATGTTGGCGCTGAACACGCCACCTAGGCCCTCTTCCTGCCACTGAGCTATCTGGCGCAGTACATTGGCAATGACCCAATCCCCCACTGCAAACTCCAGTGGTGTACCACCGAGCAACGGCAAAAACGCAGAAGGTGGCAGCAGGCCGTGCTCCGGGTGTTGCCAGCGAATCAGCGCTTCCGCGCCAATCACTTTCCCGCTGGCCAGATTCACCTTGGGCTGGTAGTACAGCACCAGCTCATTTTGGGCCAAGGCCTGTTGCAGGCGTTCGAGCTGCGCCTGGTGGTCTTTGATGAGACGGTCCTGCTCCGAGTCAAACAGGTGGTAGCGATTTTTTCCAGCCTGCTTGGCGACGTACATGGCCTGATCGGCATGGCGCAAGAGTGCGTCGGCATCGGAGTCGTCTTGCGGATATAGCGTCACGCCGATGCTCGCAGACACCATAGCCTGACTGTCACCAAGTTGCACCGGTTGTGCGATGGCTTGCAGCACGCGGGTCAGGGCACGGTGGCTTTCGTCGCGGTGGCGCACATCGGAAAACAGCAGTACAAACTCGTCGCCACCCAAGCGGGCCAAGGTGTCGTCTTCGCGCAAAACGCCTTGCAGCCGGCGGGAAATTTCAATGAGCAACAAGTCCCCGCTGGCGTGACCCAACCGGTCATTCACGTCTTTGAAGCCGTCCAGATCAAGCATGCATACAGCCAGCGTGCTGCGGTCGCGCCGGGCGCGTGCCAGTGCCACCTTGAGCCGGTCGGAAAGCAGGCGGCGATTGGGCACACCGGTCAGCACGTCGTAGTTGGCTATGTGGGCCAGCTCGCTTTCATGGGCTTTAAGTCGGGTGATGTCGCTGAACACCGCCAGGTAGTGCATCAGCTTGCCAGCATCATCGCGCACCGTCGAAATCGCCAATAGCTCGGCGTACACCTCGCCGTTCTTGCGCCGGTTCCAG
Source organism: uncultured beta proteobacterium (assembly GCA_903954045.1). Lineage (GTDB taxonomy): Bacteria > Pseudomonadota > Gammaproteobacteria > Burkholderiales > Burkholderiaceae_C > Allorhodoferax. The sequence continues at coordinate 5,808 of CAJBMJ010000341.1, forward strand.
ACCTCGCCACTCCACTGGTCGTGCTGTGAGAGAGACTTCCACAGTTTGGTGTAAAAGTCCGGACCCTGGCGCCCCGAGCTCAGGATGCGCGGTGTCTGGCCCAGCACGTCGTGCCGTTCATAGCCCGTGATCCGGCTGAAGGCGGGATTGATATCGACGATCACATTGTTGGCATCGGCGATCATGATGCCTTCGTAGCTGTTGGCAAACACGCTGGCCGCCATCAGCAACTGCTCGCGCGCCTTGCGCTCAGTGCTGATGTCTCGGTTATAGCCATGCCAGATCGTGCTGCCGTCGCTTTGTCGCACCGGTGTTGCGTGGCCGCTTATCCACTGCACCGACCCACCTGGCATGCGCACCCGGTGTTCGTGAAACCAAGGGGTGAGCTGTGCCGCGGACTCGGCAATGCTGAGCAACATGCCCGGCAGGTCATCAGGGTGAACGGCATCGAATACGCCGCTCGCATCATCGCGCACCGCCTCGGGCGTCACACCATAAATGTCGATGAGGCCTTGACTGGCATACGGAACATGTGCGGTACCGTCGCTGCGCTGGCGAAACTGATAAATCACGCCTGGCACATGGGCTGCCAGCTGTTGAAAGCGGTCCAGCGCCTCACGTCGCGCTTCTTCGGCCTGTACGCGCGCTGTTATGTCGCGCCCTATGCCCAACACACCAAGTAGCTTCCCGTGGCGGTCATGCAAAGGCGTCTTGATAGTCTCCAGCAGTTCTTCATGGCCGTCACTGGCAAACGGCACGCGTTCCTCATTGGTGTGGGATTTGCCGCTTTCCAGGACTTTCAGGTCGTTGGCTCTGAATAAGTCCGCCAGCGCTTTGGGAACAAAGTCATAGTCGGTCTTGCCAACAATCTCCTGCTCAGAGTGCCCGAAAAACGTCTCAAAGCGGCTGTTGCAGGCCAAGTACACGCCTTGGGGATCCTTCAACCACATCAAATCCGGCTGGGCTTGCATGAGTGTGCGCAGAGTGTCGTTCTGGCGCTCCAGAGACTGCTCCAGTGCGCGCTGTGCAGAGATATCACGCGACACACCCAAGAGCGCTGGCTGGCCGTTCCAGCTGCCGCGCACGATGCGGGTATCCACCATGAGCTCGGAGCCATCGGCACGCAAGAGCGGCAGCGGGCACGAGTCGCGTTTGCCTTCCAGCATCTCGGTCACGATGGTCCATGCCGTGGCATGAACCCGCTCGGGGTGCACTGCCAGCACCGACTGACCCAGCAGTTTTTCGTCGTAACCCAGCTCGGTATATACAGCCGGGTTCACGTACAGCATCTCACCTTGCGGGTTCAGTACAAATACGAAGTCGTGCAGGGCATGAAAAAAACCTTCCAGGTTTTGACGTTGGTTTTGCGCGTCCTCTCGCGTCAGGAGCCGTTCAATGGCCAAACCAAACTGCTCAGCCAGACTTTTCAAGAGCTCGATTGAGGTTGGAGGGAGCCGACGAACGTGCTTGCTGGCCAAATTCAGGCAGGCGTGCCCGCGACCTACCACGGTGATGGGAAGTACCACCAATGACTCAATACCTTCGGCTTGCAGAGCAGCGTGGTGCACCAGCCCGGGGTCTGTGCAGGGGTCTTGCGGTTCGGCGCAACTGCAGATCATGCTGCCGCTGTGAATGATTTCTGCACGCGGACCGCCTGGCTCGATATTGCCTGCTTGTTCCAAAAAGGTTTCACTTAACCCCCGACTGGCAATCAGATCAAAGCCGCCGTCACCGCGTTCCCAATACAGCCCGCCCCCATCCAGATCAGACAGGTTGAGCACGGTATCGAGCATGGCTGCGATCAAGGTCGGACGGTCTGGGCTTTGCGCCAGAACCTGAAAAAACTTTTGCTGCAGTGCGGCGTGCTCAGTCTGGCGCCGGCGCTCGGTAATGTCGATTAGCACACCGATGCGCTGGCTTGCCTCGACTTTTGCGGTGTGGTCCAGTTGCTGTGCACGCAGCTCATACCACTGCCAGGTGCCATGCGAATCTACCGTGCGAAAAACAACTTGTTGCGTTTGCTTTGCCTGCGCCTGTTCCAACAGCGCTTGTAGAGGAGCGCGGTCTTGCGGGTGAATGCGATGGAACTCGATGTGCCTTGCCAAGGTCACAGGGCTCAGCTGTTGAACAATTTGAACAAGCATAAAGGGTGAATGGGCTTCTGTAGCGGTGCATCCTACTGCCAGCAGCGCGCCGCGCCGTGATCCTTATCAAGTTAGCGCGCGCTAAATATGTGTCGCTGCCCTAAAACTGCTGCTCCAGCCAGCCCTTTAAGGCAGCAAACACTGCGGAGGCATCCAACTCATTAAATATTTCATGGTACAGCGCGTCGAAGCACACCGATGTCACCACGGCTTTGGGCGCTGCCTGCGCAAATGCCCGGCTGCCAGCCGGGTTGAGCAACCGGTCATCCCCTGCGAATATCAACAAGGTAGGTACCGACCACTGGGGCGCCAAGGCCACAGTGGCGGGGCCAGCGGTAGCGATGAAACGCGCCAGACGCGCCGAGATGCGGTCGTGCACCAGACGGTCTGCCAGGTAGGCCTTGACCACCGCCGGATCGTGAGAAATATATTCAGGCTTCAGGCCGTTGCCCACCCGCAGGTTGGGAGCGACGGAAGGCAGCACTGCCACCAGAAACTTCTGAAAAGCGCTCAGACCGGGGTCCAGCGCGGGTGACGACATGACCAGCGCTTCCACCTTGCGAATACCCAGCGACACAAACCGCCCTACCACCAGACCACCCATGCTATGACCCAGCAAGATGAGGGGCACACCCTTGGGCATGTGCTCACGGGTGTCGTCCAGCACCTCGGCCAGATCGTCCAGCAGGCGAGTGTCTGATGGCAGACTGCCCGGCAACCCTGCTGACTCACCGTGTCCACATTGGTCGTAGGCGCGGGCTGCAAAACCCCAACTATTGAGTTGACGCGCCACATGGTCGTAACGACCCGCATGCTCGCCCAGGCCATGCACCATCAGCACCACGCCACGCGGAAGTGCACCGGGCTCCAGGGGCCAGTCTTGCACCGCCAGATGCGTGCCGTCACGGGTTACAAACGCGGACAAGGTGGATTCAGCAGTCATGGGATGTCCTTAGTTGGGACTCAGGGGCACTGTGCAATCATCTGCGCCACCGCCGCAGTGAGCTTCTTGGCATAGGGCACGTGCAAAAATTCGTTGGGACCGTGGGCATTGCTCTTGGGGCCCAGCACGCCGCAGACCATCATCTGCGCCTTGGGAAACCCTTTGGAGAGCATATTCATCAAGGGAATGGTGCCACCTTGACCAATGTAGCCACAGGGCGCACCAAAGTGCGATTGCGATGCCGCGTTGAGCGCGGTTTCAAACCAGGGGGCTGTGTCCGGTGCGTTCCAGCCAGTGGAACCGGCGGCGCCCTCAAAAGTGACCTTGGCTTGGTAAGGTGCGTTGTCTTCCAGCAGCGCCTTGAGTTCCTGCACTGCCGCATCGGCCTGCACCAGGGGCGGCAGGCGCAAAGACAGCTTGAATGCGGTGTAGGGCCGCAGAACATTGCCCGCGTTCTTCAGGTCCGGGAAACCGTCGGCCCCGGTGACGCTGAGCGTGGGTTTCCAGGTGCGGTTGAGCAAGGCTTCCAGCGGGTCGGTGGTGGTGGGCAGCGCAAAGGTACTGGAGCCACCACAGTCGTAGTGGGCCCAGGGAAAGCGGCGGTAGATTTCGTCTCCCAGAATGTCCGCAGCAGCCTGCGCCTGTGCCAGGCGCTCGGGTGGAACCTCGCAATGGAAGCTGGCAGGAAGCAGGCGACCTGTGGAGCTGTCCTCCAGACGGTCGAGCACCTGGCGCATGATGCGAAAGCTCGAGGGCACCAGCCCGCTGGCGTCACCCGAGTGCACTCCTTCGGTGAGTATTTCGACCTTCAACACACCGCTGGCCATGCCGCGCAGGCTGTTGGTGAGCCACAACTGGTCGTAGTTGCCTGCACCTGAATCCAGACACACCACCAGGCCCACATCGCCCATGCGCTGGCGCAAGGCGTCGATGTAGGGCAGCAGGTCAAATGAGCCGCTCTCTTCGCAGGTTTCGATCAGGCCCACGATGCGGGGGTGCGCCACGTTCTGCGTCTTGAGGGCCTGAATGGCGGCGATGGCGGCATAGGCTGCGTAACCGTCGTCAGCGCCCCCTCGGCCATAGAGCTTGCCGTCCACCATCTTGGGTGTCCAGGGCCCCAAGTCGCTGCGCCAGCCCGAGAACTCAGGCTGCTTGTCCAGGTGGCCGTACATCAGCACGGTTTGCGTTGATTCGGTTTTGGTACCGGTCACCTCAAAGAAGAGGACCGGCGTGCGCCCGGGCAGGCGAACAAGCTCCAGGGTGAGCCCTTCGACCTTCTGTGCCTCGATCCACGCAGCCGTGTTGCGCACTACCGTGTCGATGAATCCGTTGGCAGCCCAGTCGGCATCGAACATGGGGGACTTGGCGGGTATGCGAATGTAGTCCTGCAACTGGGGAACGATCTGGTCGTCCCAAGTCTGGCTCACCTGCCCCAGGGCTTGGGTGGCATCCAGCAAAGCGGTCGGAATGCGAGCATTCATGGGGGTTACCCTCAAAAAAGGAAAGTAATGACTTCAGGGTGCGCTGCGTGCGAGCTTGTACACCGAGGTGCCTGCCATCAAGTTAGGCGCAAACCGCACTGTACGGCCATTTTGCAGACCAAAGCTGTCGAGTACGCGCAAACCCGTGCGCTGTGCAAGGGCGGCCAGATCGGCATGGGTCCCCACGCGGATGTTGGGCGTGTCATACCACTGGTAGGGCAACCTGCGGGTCACGGGCATGCGCCCTTGAAGGATGCTCAGCCGGTTAGGCCAGTGCGCAAAGTTGGGAAAAGCCACAATGCCCACCCGGCCCACACGCGCTGTCTCGCGCAGCATGACCTCGGCATTGCGCAAATGCTGCAGGGTGTCAATTTGCAGCACCACGTCAAAAGATGCATCCTCAAACAGGGCAAGCCCCTCGTCCAGGTTGAGTTGCACTACATTCACACCCCGTTTGACACAGGCCAGCACGTTGGCATCGTCAATCTCCACGCCGTAGCCCGTGCAGCCACGCTCACGCTGCAGGTACTCCAGCATGGCACCATCGCCACACCCGAGATCGAGCACGCGGGACCCCTGTGGCACCAGTTCGGCAATGGCTTGCTGGATTGTCGCGTCGCTCATGCTGCAACCCCCAGCTCTTTTGCAATGCTATCAAAATAAGAGCTGACTACGCCCATATAACGGGCGTCATCGAGCAAAAAGGCATCATGCCCGTGGGGCGCATCGATCTCGGCGTAACTCACATCCCGGCGGTTGTCGAGCAGGGCTTTGACGATTTCACGACTGCGTTTGGGGCTGAATCGCCAGTCGGTAGTAAAGCTCACCAGCAAGAACTTGCAGGTAGCGCGAACCAGCGCCTGGCTCAAATCACCACCAAAGGCGCGCGCCGGGTCAAAGTAGTCCAGCGCACGGGTGATCAGCAAATAGGTATTGGCATCAAAGTACTCGGCGAATTTGTCACCCTGGTAGCGCAGATAGCTCTCAATCTGGAACTCCACGTCTTGCGTGCTGAATTTATAGGCCCCCACGCTCCCCACTGCGTTGGGTTCGCTGACCCCTGAGGCGGCGCTCAGGTTGCCGTTTCGAACCGCATCAAGCAATTGCCTACCGAACTTCTCGTTCATCACATCATCACTCAAGTAGGTGATATGCCCAATCATGCGGGCAATGCGCAAGCCTCGCTTGGGGATGACGCCGTGCTGATAGAAGTGTCCGCCATGAAAATCGGGGTCGGTCACGATGGCGCGACGTGCCACTTCGTTAAAGGCAATGTTTTCCGCTGTCAGGTTGGGTGCACTGGCCACCACCACGGCGTGGGCCACCCGGTCAGGATATTGCAGCGTCCATGAAAGCGCCTGCATGCCGCCCAGACTTCCGCCCATCACCGCTGCGAGCTTTTGAATTCCCAATTGGTCGAGCAAACGCGCTTGGGCATGGACCCAGTCTTCCACGGTGACCACCGGAAAATTGGCGCCATACACCTGGCCACTGGCCGAATCCGGGTTGGGATGCATGGGACCGGTGGAGCCAAAACACGAACCCAGGTTGTTGACGCCAATGACAAAAAAGCGGTTGGTGTCTACCGATTTTCCCGGACCAATCATGTTGTCCCACCAACCTTCGCTCTTGTCCTGGCCTTCATACACACCGGCCACATGGTGCGAAGCATTCAGGGCGTGGCAGATGAGCACGGCGTTGGACCTGTCGGCGTTCAGCGTGCCATAGGTCTCATAACTGAGTGCGTAGCCACGAATCGCCGCGCCACTTTGCAAGGCAAGTGGTGCTTCGAAATGCATGCTTTGCGCAACTGCGATCAAACTCTTTTCCAACCCAATTCCCCAATAAAAAACCCGGCGTCGCAAAAAACGAGGCCGGGTGCTGGTGTCGGTCCGTCTTTAGCTGTATTTGTTAAGCGCCCGCAAGCTGGAGCAAATTGGCGCTGGGGAGAATTGTAGCAATGTGGGACCGAGTGGTGATCTTTAGGGGGAGGAAGCGACCGGAAGCGTGCGCGCCTCCTTAGCGCGCAGACACCGCGGTATCTGGAAAGTCGCTGAAAACTCCATCTACGCCCAGGGTGTAGAAGCGCTTGTATTCGGCCTTGGGGTCACCCTTGTAGTCCGACAGCAAACCAGGTGCCTCGCTGCGGAAGGTGAAGGTGTGTACAAACAGGCCCGCAGCGTGGGCGTTTTTCACCACATCGGTAGGGGGCAGCGCTACGCGGTCGGCATCGCTGATCTTGCCGTCGCCGTTCAGGTCTTTGGGTTTGCCATCGGTGCCAAGCACATGGGCGGCGCTGGCCAAATAGGGCTTCCAGGGGCCAATGCCATCGGCATACGTGCGAATTTCGGCCAGACCCTTGGGTGTGAGCATGTCCTTGAAGTTACGCCGGTCTTTGGTCAACGCAAAGTCGTAGGGTTTGTCAAACGGGGCGACCAGAGTGACATTGCCCTTGGAATCCACGTCGTCACCGTCAATGAGCTGCACCAGGCGCACCTGGGTTTTGCCGCGCAGTTCCTGCAGGTTGAATACCTCGAACGACTGGATGATGACGGGTGAGTCCTTCTTGGTGTAGCCGTACTCGGCCAGCATCGACAACAGGCGCGGCTCAATCAGCAGGCCTTCCTGTACATGGTAAGACGGGTGCTTGGTTTCGGGATACACGCCAATCGTGCGGCCCGTGCGGGCAGACTCGGCCTTGGCCAGATCCAGAATTTCGCGGAATGTAGGGATCTGGAATTGACCGTCATGGGACTTGTCTCGCGCGGCATTGGTCTGTTTAGCGCGCAAGGTGCGCAACTCGGCCAGAGTGAAGTCCGTCACGAACCAGCCGGTTTCATTCACACCGTCGACCATGCGTGTGGTCTTGCGTGAAGCGAATTCGGCCCGGGTAGAAACATCGGTGGTGGCGGTGATGTTGGGTTCGTGGCGGGCGACCAGATGGCCATCCTTGGTAACCACCAGATCGGGCTCGACAAAGTCAGCACCCTGTTCGATCGCCATTTTGTAGGCTGCCAGCGTGTGCTCGGGCAGGTAGCCACTGGCACCCCGATGACCAATCACCATTGGTTTTGCACCGTCAAGGGTGGGGTACTGGCCGCTGGTGGCAATCGGGGAAGTGGCGCAGCCTTGTAGCAAGGCCGCTGTTGCGAGGGCAATCACACTGAAACGCAGAGAGGTAGACATGGCGTTGGATCCGGGCAGAGTTGAAAACGCGATGCTGACCGACCCAAATTTCAAATGTGTGACACCCCTCTGAGGCAGATTTGCCTTACTTACCTCGCCACAGTGACGCCATAACTCTGATCCATGGAAACGATGTTCCAGCTATGCGGCCGAATCCAGTTAATCCACGTCCGGCCGTTGGCATAGGCCCCATAGTGCTCGTGAATGAGTGACGACTCGCTGGTTTGAAAGTTGATTTTTTGAATCGCCGCGCCACCATAGAAGTTGGTTGACGCATCAATGGTGCGGGCCAGAAAGATGTAGCCGTTCTTAAATACTATGTCAGTTGGCAAGCCAAAGCCAGACACGGAAGGAAGTCGCACACCAGCGGGGAAACGGCCGGCCCCGTCGTTTACAAGTATGGCGGCCGGCCAGTTGCCCGATTGCTCGTAGCCACCCAGAAAGACATCGTACTTTCCGGGATCGTAAAAGTTGATCAGCTCTGCCGTGTATATCTTTTGTCCCGCCACAGCAGGGTGGAAACGGGTTGTGTCCTTGCTGAATGACCCGTTTTGCTGATTCAGCAGAACATAGGGTTTGCCCTCCACCAGCGGGTCAGCCACCACGACGTCAGGGTAACCATCGCCATTGACATCTGCAGCACTGGCGCTATGGAAATACCCGATAAATGGCAGCCGGAGATGCGAGTACGTGCCATCCGCCTTACTCAGCAACAGATGCATAGATTCGCCGGGATAGGGGGAGGCATCAAAACCGTGGCAGGCAAAGAGAACGCTGGGTCGCCCCGATTGATTGAAATCCGCAACGATGGCCTTTCGGGGATGCAGGCAACCTGTGGTGTCGCTCATAAGTTGGGAGGTTTTGTCCTGCCAGGCACCGTCCACCTGCTTCCAGAACTGGATTCGACCGTAGGAAGTCGCCGATGCCAGATTGGAAGGGTCATATTCCAGAGTGTGGCTCACCATGGAATACGAGCCGTCTTGAAAAAAGTCTGCAAAGGCCACCGCATTTCCAGCCATGGGCTGGCTGCCGAGCGCCTCCGTGGCTGCAGCAGAGTTTTCATAGGAGGACGACAGAACTGCCAGCGGGATTTGCAGTACGGCCGTTGCACTGGTCGTGCCTCCTGGCCCGGAACAAACCATGGTGTATTTGAATTGCCCGCGTGCGTTCAGCGTGACCGACTTGCTTCCTGCAAGTGGCTGCACTCCGATCAGTCCATCTTGCCCGGCACAGGAGGTGGCATAGGTGGAAGTCCAGCTGAACGTAGAAGCAATACCCAAAGCGCCCTTGGCCGACTCAAAAGCAATATTGACAACTGGCGCCGGACCCGCGCTTCCGCCCCCGCAGGAAACCAGCAAGAGACAGACACCCAATGCAAACAGAGTTGCGAATTTCATGTGACGCATTGCATTCATATCGGCAGAAAGTCCTCAAACCAAAGCGGGTGGCCCAAGCACACCATATTTGCACATTTTTGGCGACGCCGCACCTTTTTAGCCAATGTGGCCTGATTTTTGCTTTGTATTGGTGCGCAAAAGAGATTTCGTCCTCTTTTGCACCAAACTCAGTCAAAAACCAAAAATCTACCTCAGAGATACTTATGGAAGCACCAAATCAGGGCGCAAACGCATTGTTCATTTTGTTGGGCGCTGTGATGGTCTTGGCCATGCACGCCGGATTCGCGTTTCTGGAGCTGGGCACTGTACGCCGCAAAAACCAGGTCAATGCACTGGTGAAGATTCTGGTGGACTTCTCGGTTTCTACCGTGGTCTATTTCATGGTCGGATACGCCGTCGCCTATGGAGCCACCTTTTTTGTGGGCGCAGAACAACTGGCGGCCAAAAATGGTTATGAGCTGGTCAAGTTCTTCTTTCTGCTGACTTTTGCGGCAGCCATACCCGCCATTATTTCGGGCGGCATTGCCGAACGCGCCAAGTTCTGGCCCCAGCTCATTGCTACCGCCGTGATTGTTGGGTTCATCTATCCCTTCTTCGAAGGTATTGCCTGGAACCAGCACTTTGGGGTGCAAGCATGGATCAAGGCCCTGACTGGCGAAGAGTTCCACGACTTTGCTGGCAGCGTGGTGGTGCATGCCGTGGGGGGATGGATTGCACTGGGCGCAGTCATTTTGCTGGGCGCACGCAGCAACCGCTACCGCAAGGACGGAGCCATGTCGGCCCACCCCCCTAGCAGCATTCCATTTCTGGCGCTGGGGGCCTGGATTCTGGTGGTGGGATGGTTTGGCTTCAATGTGATGAGCGCACAAACACTGGACAAAATCTCCGGCCTGGTGGCGGTGAATTCCCTGATGGCCATGGTGGGAGGCACCCTGGCCGCTCTCGTGCTTGGCAAAAACGACCCCGGCTTTGTGCACAACGGGCCGCTGGCGGGTCTGGTCGCCGTTTGTGCAGGGTCAGACTTGATGCACCCCCTGGGTGCCTTGGTGGTCGGCAGCGTGGCAGGAGCCATCTTTGTCGTCATGTTCACGCTGACCCAGAACAAATGGAAGATTGACGATGTGCTGGGTGTGTGGCCCTTGCACGGCCTGTGCGGGACCTGGGGCGGCATTGCAGCGGGCATCTTTGGCAGCCAGGCACTCGGTGGTCTGGGCGGAGTAAGCCTTGGCGCCCAGCTATTGGGAACCGCCTTGGGTGTGACATGGGCTTTGGCGAGCGGCTTTATCGTTTACGGTCTTCTGAAAATATCGCTGGGCCTTCGCATGAGCCAGGAAGAAGAGTTTGACGGCGCCGACCTGACCATCCACAGAATCACATCTTCCCCAGAGCGCGAGGCCAACTGGTAAAGCACAGCGAAGCTGCGCTCCCGCAGTCGCCGAAATCAGGTGTCGCTTATTTTGAAAACCGACACCGTTTGCACCAGCTCGCTGGCCTGCCCCTTTAGGCTGCTCGCTGCCAGAGACATTTCTTCGACCATTTGGGCGTTTTCCTGCGTCATGCGGTCCATCAAGGCCACCGCATCTCCAAGCTGAGACACATCGTTGCTCTGCTCTGCGCTGGCGGTGCTTATTTCACCCATGATGTCCGTCACCTGACGAATACTGCCCACCACTTCCGTCATGGTGGCTCCGGCGTGATCCACCAGCACGGTGCCGTGCTCCACGCGCTCCACACTGGCATTGATCAAGGTCTTGATTTCTCTGGCGGCCTCTGCTGAACGTCCTGCCAGAGACCGGACCTCGCTGGCCACCACCGCAAATCCGCGACCCTGCTCGCCGGCCCTGGCCGCCTCCACCGCCGCATTCAACGCCAGAATGTTGGTCTGAAAGGCAATGCCATCAATGACCTGAATGATTTCTGAAATCTTTTTGGATGACTCGTTGATGCCCCGCATGGTTTCCACCACCTCGGAGACCACCGTACCGCCTTTGGCAGCCACTGACGAGGCCGACTGCGCCAACTGATTGGCACGCTGGGCGTTATCCGCATTCTGGCGAATACGTTCACTAAGGTCATGGACTGCCGCGGTGGTTTGCTCCAGTGAGGCGGCCTGGCTCTCGGTTCGATGTGAAAGGTCCTGATCGCTGTGTTCGATTTCATTACTCGCAGAAGCCACACCGTCCGCCCCCACGCGCACCTGCCGCACCACGTCCTTGAGTTGCGACTGCATTGCCTGCAATGCAAGCAGCAGCGTGGACGTTTCGTTGGTGCCCTTGGCCGCAATCGGCTGGCTCAGGTCTCCGCCCGCGATGGTGTGGGTTATCGCTACCGCCTGCGTTAGTGGCTGCATGATGGTACGAATGATCACCGCAGCAAACACCACGGCTACCGCGATGGTCGTCAATACGCTGATCCACATACCTGTCTTCATGGTGGCCGCAGCAGCCACAGCTTCCACGGTGACCTGCCCTGCCTGCTCGATCTGCTGCTTGCGAAAAGCTTCGAGCTCAGCACGAATCACTTCGCTTTCTTTGTCAAATCCCGGGGTGCTGGCGGTGCCCTTCATCAACAGGTTGCCAGCCTCCAAGCCTTTATCAATGTAGGCTGCGGCCATGTCCTTGCCAGAGGCATAAAACCGGTTGAACTTGGCTTCCAGCCGGTCCAGTTGTGCAGTGGACTGCCCATCGTCTTTGTAATAGACGCGAAACTTCTGAACGCCGCTGTGAAATGTCTTGGCAGCCTCCTCGGCCTCCTTGTAACCGGCAGGGTCATGTGTAGCGGAAACATCTGTCAAAAACTGCTGGACCTCCGATCGACTCAGGTCCATTTCATCGGCAACCAGCACATGGGGCAAGGTTACCTGGTTGATTTGCGTTACATCATGGGTCAACTGCGTTAGCAGGGTACCAAGGATCACCAGTGTCGCCACAAAAATGACCGTCAGGCTGGCGAAGGCGGCACTGATCTGAAGTTTGATACTCACGTTGCTGAACATAGTTCCGTCTCCCCCAATGGAGGCACCCTTGGATTGGAGCACCACGGGGCATTCTACGGTTTGTATATCAGCGCTAGAGGGCCTCGTACCAGGTTTGAAGGGCGGCTCCAAACAAGGGCTTGCTGGCCAGATAGCCCTGCATCACATCACATCCCAGCGCAGCGATGGTGGATCGTTCCGCCTCGGTCTCTATTCCTTCCGCGGTCACCATCATGTCAAGCCCGTGGCCCATTTCGATCATGGTTTTCATCAGCCTCTGGCTGGCTGGCGATTTGTCAATTCCGTCCACAAAGCTGCGGTCAATCTTGAGCTCGTTGACTGGCAGTTTCTGCAAATAGGCCAGAGACGAATAGCCTGTGCCGAAATCATCAATCGACAAAGGCATGCCCGTTTCACGCAAGCTGTGCAAAAGCTCCACGCTGCGCGCAGGATCTTCCATCAAACCACTCTCTGTGATCTCCAGACGCAAAGACTTCGGATTGACATCCTGGGCCAACAACAGGCCCTGAATGCGAGCGGCCAAGCCTGCATCCAGCAAATCCCTGGTGCTCAGGTTCACTGCAATACTCAGTTCCGGGTGCACCGGGGCCCACCGCGCCAGGGTATCCACAGCCTGAGTCAGCATCCAGTGGGTCACCATGCTGATGTAGCCCGTCTGCTCGGCAAATGGCACAAACTCGGCAGGCGACACAAAGCCCCGCGTGGGATGCTGCCAGCGCACCAGGGCCTCTGCCCCCACGGCCTTGCCCGTGGCCAGCGAATACTTGGGTTGAAGCCACATCTGCAGCTGCGAATTGGCAACGGCCAGACGCAAGTCAGACACCAGGCTCAGGTGCCCCAGGCGGGCGGCTTCCTGGGCCTCGCTGTACCAGGCAAACCCACTGGCAGCACGCTTGGCGGCATGCAGTGCCACCTCAGCGTTGCGCATGAGGGTATTGACCGGCTGATGGGTCGTTGACTGGGCAAAGCCATAGGTCAGATTCAGGTCCACACTGTGCTCGCCACACACCGCTGGTGCGGTCAGGGCTAGCTCCATGCGTTCCCGCAAAATTTCTACGGTTTCTCGGTCAGCCGCCTTGAAAAAGGCAGCAAAGGTTCCACCAGACAGACGCGCCACCACCGGATGCGAACCAATCAAACCGCTATCCGTTGCCGCCTGAAACACGGCACTGGCGCGCACGGCAATTTCCTTGATCAAGGTATCCCCCGTGGCGTACCCCAAGGTTTCATTGATGACCTTCAGACGCGCCAAGTCCATCAGCACCAGAGCATTGCAAGCATCTTCGCGCTCCTGTGCAGGCGTGAGAAGGGCGGTGCGATTGGGCAAGCCAGTGAGTGGGTCGCTGTAGGCCAGCCGGACAATTTGATTCTCCCGATGCGCAACTGCTTCTGCCATGGTGTTCAAAGCCAGCCCTACGCGGTCTACTTCCTGGGCACTGGAGCTGGGCACACGCACCGCATAGTCGCCATCGGCAATGTGGCGGGCCGCCAGCTCCAATTGGGCCAGTGGGCCCACCACGCTCCTGGTCGTGCGCCATGCCAGCCACGCAGCAAGCACTACCACCAGTAAAGAAATTAGGCCCACCCACATGGTCACCTTGCGGAACTTGCTTTGCACGGCCTCCAGTTCCCCCTCGATGCGTTCACGTTCACGCGAGAGAAGCATGTTGGATTCCGTCAGCATGGCCTTCAGCGCCGGATTGATCTGCTCATTCAGTGCCCGGGAGGCGGCTTGCAAATCATCTGCCTCCACCTCGTCCACGGTGGCAATGAACGCCTGCGCATACAGGGTGCGGCTGGCTTTGAGTCTTTGGAGTGTGTCCTCCTGGCCAGAGTCCTTCAGATCATTGATGAGCGACTCCACGATGCCATCGATGCGACGGTTGCGCTCATCTACTTCGGCGTATTCCATCACCCGGCTCTCGCGTGGCGCATTCATCAAGCGGATCATGGCACTGCCCACGCCTTCGGTCAGTATTGACAGCGCTTGCACGCGCAGGAGACGTTGCATATCTCCGGTAGCAAAACGCTGTGTGACATCGCTCACCATCTTCAGTTGCCAGCCCACCTGGGACAAAACAAGCAGCATGAGCAGCACCAACGCGCCAAACCCCAAGGCCAGGCGTCGCCCGATGCGTCGGGGCCAAAGCGTGCGCCCTGGTAACTTTGGCTCTGTCAATGCACTGGTTGAGGGATCTTCGGCCATGGTGGAAGACTAACCTGCTTTCAGTAGCTTATGCACCCAGGGGTCCAGGGACCACTTTCCACACCCAAAAATTGCCAGACCCGCCAGCAGCACGCCCCAGGTCAGGTGCTGCTGCAAAGCCGCTGGAGCAATGTCAGCGAGGGACCATACCGCCACCACATTGACCACACTAAGCCCCAACGCCGCGAATCTGCCACCCAAACCCAGCACCAGCAAGGCCGGCAAGGCAATTTCACCTGCCGTGCCAGAAACTGCGGCCCATTGCGGGGAAAGCAATGGCACCTTGTATTCGTCAGTGAACAAGGCCAGGGTGATATCCCAATCCCTGAGCTTGGTCAGGCCGGAAGCAAAAAACACCTGCGCCACATACAGACGCGCCAGCAAACTGGCAACGGGCTGCAGGGCGTTGAGAAACTTCGCTCCAAGATCTGCCAGAGACAGGCAGGATCGCATCACCCCGGCGAGGGAGTTGTATTTCATTTCACACTCTTTCCATGAATCATCAATTGATGCAATCACCGCTGGGAACCGGGCACGTGGTCACGCCCACAACCAGGGCATTGCTTACTGCCAGGGGAAACCAGCTGGCAAAGTCGAGCAAGGGAGATGCGTCCAAAGCAGCGGCTAACGACTTCCCTTGCAGAACCGCCGACAGCAAATCAAATTCCCCCTGCTGTGCCAGGCGAAAGCGTGGCTTGAAGTGCTCCCGCCAAATAACCAGGTCTTCGGCGATTGGCGCTTGCAGGGCCTGGGCCAAAACCTGGAAACTCGGATGCGACTGCAGATGGGCGGACAACAAACTGGCCACTGGCCATGCGCTTTGCGCCACCGCAAACCCGGCGGCCAGGCGCAGATACAAATGAGCGGGGTCGTGTTCGGTCAGGAGCGCAAAACTTGTCGGGTCGGGCAATACATCGTAAGCCGTTGCACAACGGTGCAGCGCCCATTCCGCCAGCGCCACATCGGCCAGGTAGGGTTCACTGCGCAGTTGCTCGTCGTCGCGAACAAAATCAGCCAGGTTCATACCCCACCGACCCACATCACCGCAAGTTGGGGGATGAGCATGCCAAAGGGCCCGTGCCAATTCCGCAAAGCTTTCTTTCCCAAGCAATTGCGCCACCACCGGATAGGCTGCCAACAAGGCCCGCTCGGCCAGCATATGACCGTTGGTTTGATAGACCTTTAGGCCTCTAGCGCCCGCTCCTACTGCATGAATAGCTATTGAACTTGTAGCATCGTGCGCAGACCCATCGAACAACGCACGCAGGAAAGCGTCCTGTTGCTGGGCCAGCAGACTCATACGCTCAACCCCACTACTTCGCTGACCGCGCAACTTCGCGCAGTCCGGGCTTCCTGCAAAAGCACCTCCAAAGAAGGTACGTCGGTGTCCCACTCAACCAGGGTGGGAACTGCACCGAACCTCTGCATGGCATGGCGATACAGAGTCCAGACCTCGCCACACACCTGGCTGCCATGGTCGTCCACCACGATTTCGCCATGTTCGTCATTTACATGGCAGTGACCAGCCAGATGGATTTCACCCACCCTGTTTGGGGGAATGGCATCCAGCCACTCCCGGCAAATTTGCATCGGCTCCAGCGCCGGGTCTTGAATGCGGGCGTTCAAGGCATTGACATAGATATTGTTCACGTCCACCAGCAGCTGGCATCCCGTACGACGCGACAACTCGGATAGGAAATACGGCTCCGACAAGGCCTTCTCAGCTTCTGGCACCTCAAAATAGACGTAGGCCGACAGGTTTTCCACCAACAGCGGCCGCTGGAGCCTGTCCTGCACTTGCTGCACATTGGCACACATAAGCCATAGCGCCTCGATGCTGAAGGGAATCGGCAACAAATCGGCGGCATGTACCGAAGTGCCGCGCAGGGTGGCGCGGGCAAAGGCAGCATGGTCACTGACGCGCACCGGATCTACGCGCTTCACCAGATTCGCCAGTTGATCCAGGTGCCAGGGGTCTACCCCAAGGGCGGATCCCAAAGACAGCCCCACGCCATGCAAACTGATGGGGTAATTCGCACGCCCTTGCTCCAGCACAGCGAGCGCAGCTCCTCCGGCATGGAAAAAATTTTCGGAGTGCACTTCCAGGAAATCCAGCTCCGGTTTTTGCTCCAGCATTTGGGCGTAATGCGGATGGCGCCATCCCAGCCCGATGTGGGGCTTGAGGGACGGACGACTGCCAGCAGTGGCCATGGCCTGGTGGTCCGCGCAATCAGGCTTTGAGCTTCTTGGCCTCCTCCAGCGAGAGACCGTTCATGCTTTTGCAGGTACCCTTTGCCACATATTTCCACTCTGACTTGTCCATGTCGACCTTGGACTGACCGGCACAGGAATGGGTGCCAAATACATTGGCGCAATCGTTCTGACCCGCCTTGGCGATACCAAAGCATTTCTCTTTTTCCTGCGCTGCGGCGGGTGCGGCCATCAGGCCCATGGACATTACTGCGGCTGCAGTTGCGGCGATCATTGCACGTTGGTTCATTGAGAAACTCCTAAGTAGTGTGTGGAAGAGGCATCAACCAGAATCGCTTTCGCAGTGTAAGCAGTAGCGCTGGTTATGGTTTAGTCTGGGCAACGGGACGTTTCTTACACCGGTCGAATAAAAATGTGTGTGAGTTTTCAATCATGAACAAACCGTACACTGGCCAGCATGCAAACAGCAAGACGCCATGGCCCCCTTTGAAAACCAGGTCGCTGAACTGCGCGACTACCTGATGAAGTTCGCACGGCTTCAGCTGCGCAACGACGCCTGGGCCGAAGATGCCGTGTCAGAAACCGTGGTCGCTGCCCTTGCCAAGCCGCAGGCTTTTGGCAATCGCTCGCAGCTCAAAACCTGGCTGGTTGGTATTCTGAAACATAAGGTGGTTGATTCCTTGCGCCACCACAACCGAGAAGTCAGCGGCTTGGGGGGCACGGACGACGAGCAGGCCGACCCACTCGACTACATTGCATTCAAGGCCGATGGTCATTTTGTGGAAAGTCCAGCCGATTGGGGCAACCCGGAGCAGGATTTGGCGAGCCGCCAGTTTTTCGAAATATTGGAGGCCTGCGCATCCAAACTACCAAGCAACCAGGGTCGCCTTTTCTTGATGCGTGAGTGGCTGGAGCTTTCCAGCGAGGAAATTTGTAAGGAGTTGCAGCTCACACCGACCAACCTCTATGTATTGCTGCACCGCGCCAGGTCGCGCCTGCGGGAATGCCTTGAAATTCACTGGTTTGCCAAGGAAGTTGTGTGATGATGCCGTTAAGCAGAACCTGCCGCGACGTGGCTGCCCTGCTGGTAGCCCAGGAAGATCGTCGTCTGGGATTGGCCGATAGACTGGCGCTGCGCCTGCACCTGGCCATGTGCGAGACATGCCCCAAATTTGAGCGCCAACTTCTCACCATGCGTAACCAGATGCGTCTGTGGCGTGCATACACCGACGAGGAAACTAAGGGTTCTCCATAATGTTGTTTTGTGCCAACGATTAGGTTTCTTTCTCAAACTGACGGATAATGTTTTCGCATTTCCGAAATATCGGTTTGTAAGTTTGCGGTGTTTAGTCAGTTTCGCGTCTGCTTTAAGTCTTCATTGGTTTGTTGATTGCGGTTTTGGACTCCATCGCGTTTTGAGTTATTTTGAGGAGTCCTTTCATGGGCAACAAACTTTACGTGGGCAACCTGCCCTATTCTTTCCGTGACGAAGATTTGCAACAAGCATTCGCCGCCCACGGTTCCGTTTCCAGCGCCAAGGTCATGATGGAACGCGACACTGGTCGCTCCAAAGGTTTCGGCTTTGTGGAAATGGGCAGCGATGCTGAAGCCCAAGCAGCCATCAATGGCATGAACGGACAACAATTCGGCGGCCGCGGTCTCGTGGTGAACGAAGCCCGTCCCATGGAGCCACGTCCTCCCCGTTCCGGCGGCTTCGGCGGCGGCGCTGGTGGTGGTGGTGGCGGTTACGGCGGTGGTGGCGGTGGCCGCTCCGGTGGTGGCGGCGGCGGTTACGGCGGTGGCGGTGGTGGCGGTGGCCGCTCCGGTGGCGGTGGCGGCGGTGGTTACGGCGGCGGCCGTAGCAGCTACTAAGCAGCTAACAGCTTCCAAAATTAAAAGGGCCTTCGGGCCCTTTTTGCATTTAGAACTATCGAATTGCTTGGCGATTCATGTCTCGCCACTACGTGGCTTGCGTGGTCGCCCAGCGAAGGCTTTATCAAAAAGTGCATTGGGCAGCAAGCGCAGCAGTTTGGCCACCACGCCCATTTGCCAGGGAATCACACGGTAGCTGGTCTTTGCTTCGATGGCTGCGAAGGCCTTCTCTGCAAAGTCTTCGGGTTGCATCAAAAAAGGCATGCGGTAACTGTTGTTTTGGGTTAGGGGCGTGGCAATGTAACCGGGGCAAATCGTAGCCACATGAACCCCGCTGGCGCGCAACTCACCACGCAAACTCTCGCAGTAGTTGATGACGGCCGCCTTGCTGCCACAGTAGGCTCCGTGTCCCGGAAGACCCCGGATACCCGCCACGCTGCCGATACCCACCAGCGTGCCAGAACCACGCTGAACCATGGCATCGATAAACGGATGAAAGGTGGCCGCCAAGCCCAGGTTGTTGGTGGCAAACACGCGGGCCATCACGTCCAGGTCCCTGCGCACCGCGGTGTCCATACCGATGCTGATGCCCGCATTGGCGATCACCACATCGGGCACGCCCTGCAGCTGCAGACATTCGCGTCCAGCTGCCACGATGCTGTCGGCAATCGCAACATCGGCACTATAAATTCGATAGCTATCTGTGCATATTTCATGGGCGCTAGCCCAGCTTTCTATCTCTGAAGTACGTCTTGCCACCAGGGCCAAGGCATAGCCAGCCTGGTAAAAACGCCAAGCCAGCGCCTGACCAATTCCGCTGGAGGCCCCGGTAATGAATATCAGCTTGGCCATCGCATTTTCCTTGGGAAGGGTTATTGGGGACCAGGCACCAGAGTGCCACGCACTCGACCACGCATTTGCAGCACCTGCTCCACATTGTCGAAGTCGAGGGTATCGGCCGTAAAGCGGTCCCTGCCCCGCAATAGCTCCACCGGTTTATGGGACTTGACCTGTTCTGTGTTCATAAAGGCATGTAAAAACTCGCCCCGGTATTCCATGCGCGGAGTCGCCTTGGCACCCTGGCCTGGATCAGACTCCCGAATCACTACGGCGTTGCCTATCAGCTGGACTTCTGAGCCATCTTCATTGGTCAGGCCGCGGTTGGCAGTTGCAGTTGTCAGACGACCCTGGTCATCAAAGGAGCGGATCCGGATGAAATCAATCTCCAGCCGCTGGGTGTCCGGATAATGGCGCGCCTTTTCACCGATCACCTCAGAGCGCATCCGTCCGGTGGCATCAAAAGTTTTGACGGTAAAGCCATCCATAAAGTAGTCAGGGTCATGGCTGGGGGCACGCTGGGCTGCCGGGGCTGCAGCCTGGGGCGTGGTCTGAACAAGCCAATACGTCACCAGTGCCAAGGTGCCCATAAACACCAGGGGCAAATAGAGCAAAAATCGCTCCCAGGCTTCGCGCAGCAGAGCCATTACCGCGCGTACTCTTGCAAAAGGTCTGCATAGCGGCCACTGGCCACTGCCAGAATGTCGCAAAACTCGCGCACGGCTCCATGCCCACCCTGGGCTTTGGTGACATGCTGTGCCACGGCCAGCACTTCTACGTGCGCGTTGGCGGGAGCACATGCGAAGGCGCAGCGCCGCATAACCGGCAGATCGGGCCAGTCGTCACCCATGGCTGCGGCCACCGACCAGTCCAGCCCCAGTTCGGCGAGTGTCTTCTGTGCCGCAGGGCGCTTGTCCTCGGTGCCAAAGTGCGCATGGGTGATGCCCAGCGCTGAAAGACGGGTACGCAATGGCTTGCTGTCACGCCCGGTGATGACCACCGGCGTGATTCCGATCTTCTGCAGCATCTTCAGGCCATGACCGTCCAGCGTGTTAAAGCGTTTGAGTGTTTCGCCTGTCTCTGAGAACAGCAGTCCACCGTCGGTCAGCACGCCGTCAACGTCCAGAAAAGCCACCTTGATACCTTGGGCCTGGAGCAGCAATTGGGGAGCCAAATTCAAAGCTGGCTCGAGCGCAGGCAAGTCGACGGCGGGTGCAGCTTTCATATCAGATCACCTTCGCACGCATCAGGTCGTTGCTGTTGAGCGCACCGCAAAGTCGGCCCTGGCTATCCACCACCAGCACGCTGGTGATTCGCTTGCGCTCCATAAGGTCTGCCGCGTCCACAGCCAGCGCCTGGGCGAGCACCGTGGCAGGCGCGGCGTGCATCACTTGCTGGGCCGTGGTGCTGCGTAAATCCGTGCCCTGTTCCACCAGGCGGCGCAAGTCCCCGTCGGTAAAGATTCCAAGCACCCGGTCTTCTGCGTCCACGATGGCGGTGGCTCCCAGTCCCTTGGCGCTCATTTCACGCATCAGCACACTAAAGCTGGCTGTGGGTGGCACCCGGGGAATGGCCTCACCCGTTCGCATCACGTCGCTGACATGGGTAAGCAACTTGCGCCCCAGAGAGCCGCCGGGGTGCGACCGGGCAAAATCTTCTGCCTTGAAGCCACGGGCATCCAGCAGGGCAACCGCCAGAGCATCGCCCAAAGCGAGTTGGGCTGTGGTGCTGGCCGTGGGGGCTAAATTGAGCGGGCAAGCCTCTTTGGCAACTGCACTGTCCAGCCAGACATCGGCGTGGCTGGCCATGGTGGAGCTGCCATTGCCAGTCATCGCAACCAAGGGCGCCCCAAGCCGTTTAAGCACTGGGAGAATGGCCGCCATTTCTTGTGATTCGCCGCTATTGGAAATCATCAGCACCAGATCGGACGCGGTGACCATGCCCAGGTCGCCGTGGCTGGCTTCGCCTGGGTGCACAAACATGGCGGGCGTGCCGGTGGAAGCCAAAGTGGCTGCGATCTTGCGACCCACATGACCACTTTTGCCCATGCCCATCACCACCACCCGGCCCGTGATACCCAGAACCATGGACACGGTTTGCGCAAATGAAGCGCCAATACGGGTTTTCAAACCTTGCACGGCGGCGGCTTCAATGTCCAGTGTTTCGTGGGCCAGAGCAATCGCACGCTGTGCCTGAGAGGACGATAGGGGCACGGCGTGTTCGGTCATGGGCTCATTTTATAGACGGCGGCTTCGCAAATGTCTGCCCGGACTTGTGGGCTTGCTAGTATGGAGGCATGAACGCCCTGGAAATCACTCTGCTGTACCTGCTCGCCGCAGTATTGGGCGTGGTGGTGTGCCGTTCATTCAAGCTTCCGCCCATGCTGGGGTACCTGGCTGTCGGTGTGGTGATTGGCCCTAATGCACTGGCGCTTTCCAATAACGCGGACGGTGTGCGCTACCTGGGCGAATTTGGCGTGGTGTTTTTGATGTTCGTGATCGGACTGGAGTTCAACCTGCCCAAGCTGCGGGCGATGCGAAGGCACGTGTTCGGCTTGGGCCTACTGCAGGTGGCCGTCACCATGCTGGGAGCCACCGCGACAACTTTGGCTCTGGCGTATTTCTCGCCCGGTTTGTGGGGCATGGGCTGGCAAACCGCCTTGGCGCTTTCCAGTGCTCTGGCCATGAGCAGCACAGCGATCATTGTCAAGCTCATGGTGGAACGACTGGAGATGGAGTCGGAGCACGGCAAGCGGGTGATGGGCGTACTGCTGTTTCAGGACTTGGCAGTGGTGCCTCTATTGGTGCTGATACCTGCGCTGAGTGCCTCCGGCGATAACCTGATGGAGTCTCTGGGCCTGGCGGCGCTCAAAGCCACGGTGCTGGTCACCGTGCTGCTCGTGGGTGGGCAGCATGTCATGCGTCGCTGGCTCACGCTGGTGGCGCGGCGCAAGAGCGAAGAGCTGTTCGTGCTGAACCTGCTGCTCACCACGCTGGGTCTGGCTTGGCTTACCGAAATGGCGGGTTTGAGCCTGGCATTGGGTGCCTTCATTGCAGGCATGCTGATTTCGGAAACAGAATTCAAACACCAGGTGGAAACCGACATTCGTCCTTTCCACGATGTGCTTCTGGGGCTGTTTTTTATCAGCATTGGCATGCTGCTGGACTGGCGATTGGTGCTGGAGCGCTGGCCTCTGGTGCTGTTGCTCCTGATCGTGCCCACCTTTCTCAAGGCTGCGCTGGTCACCGTGTTGGCACGTGCACTGGGGGCCACCTCGGGCGTGGCTTTGCGCACAGGTTTGTACCTGGCGCAAGCAGGAGAGTTCGGCTTCGTGCTGCTCACCCTGGCCCAGAAAAACTCCCTGGTTCCACCGGCCTTGCTCAACCCGATATTGGCCAGCATGGTGCTGTCCATGCTGATCACACCGTTTATCGTGATGTACAGCAACCGCATCGTGATGAAGCTGGTAGCCAATGAGTGGCTGCAACAGTCATTGCAGATGACCACCATCGCACGTAAGTCGATCAATACCAACCGGCACGTCATCATCTGCGGCTACGGACGCTGCGGCCAGAATCTGGCCCGCATGCTGGAGCGCGAAGGTATTCCGTACATGGCGCTGGACCTCGACCCGGACCGGGTGCGACAGGCAGCTGCTGCGGGCGACTCAGTGGTGTTCGGTGACGCTGCACGCCTGCAGGCCCTGATGGCCGCAGGCCTGGCCCGCGCCAGCGCTGTGGTGGTGACCTATCTGGACGAAGCTGGTGCACTGCGGGTGCTGGCCAACACCAAGTCGCACGCACCGCAGGTGCCGGTGATTGTGCGCACCCAGGACGACCACAACCTGGAAAAACTGCAGGCCGCAGGGGCCACTGAAGTGGTGCCGGAAGCACTGGAAGGTTCGCTCATGCTGGCCAGCCACGCATTGGCCCTGGTGGGGGTGCCCATGCGCCGAGTGATCCGCATTGTGCAAGACCAGCGTGATGCCCGCTACAACCTGCTGCGCGGCTACTTTCATGGAGCAGACGACGACTCGGTGGACGAACTGCAGCACGAACGTCTGTCCAATGTAGCCCTGCCATTGCACGCCAAGGCCGCAGGCCGGACATTGGGAAGTTTTGCCCTGCTTCCTCTGGGGGTGCGAGTGGTGAACCTGCGTCGCCACTCCGGCAAGTCTGTCGATGCTTTAGAGGACACTTTGCTGGAAGGCGGCGACACACTGGTGTTGTCAGGCACTGCGGAAAGTCTGGCAATTGCTGAACAAAAACTGCTCAAAGGATAGGCCAACGCTCCTGTGAGGCAGGCACAATCGTGTCTGGCAACCGGCCCTTACCTACCCCAAAGACAATCCCATGCAACACCAGAGCGTTAACCAGTATTTACGAGACCACATTCGCACCGTCCCGAATTGGCCTGCGCCTGGCGTCCAGTTTCGGGATATCACTCCCTTGTTGCAGGATGCCAAAGTATTTCGGGTGTTGATCGATGCCTTCGTACACCGCTACATGGATGCCGACATGCGCCCGGATGTCGTGGCGGGGCTGGACGCACGGGGCTTCATTTTGGGCTCCGTCATTGCGTATGAGCTCAATGTCGGTTTTGTTCCCATCCGCAAAAAAGGCAAGCTCCCGTTCACCACAGTGGAAGAGACGTACGAACTGGAGTACGGCAGCGCCACGGTCGAGTTGCACACCGATGCGGTCAAACCCGGCAACCGGGTGCTGCTGATCGATGACCTGATTGCCACCGGCGGCACCATGATGGCGGGCAAAAAACTGCTTGAAAAACTGGGTGCGGTGGTAATGGAAGGCGCAGCGATTGTCGACCTGCCTGAACTCGGCGGTTCACAGAAACTGCGCGATTCTGGCCTGCCCCTGTTTACCCTGCTGGACTTTGCCGGTCACTGAGCCGAGTTATCGCAGCTCACCAAATTGGGTACCGCTCAGGGGTGAGGGCCGCTCCACAATTTGGGTTTCCTGAAAGTCCTGCGAAGGCGCTGGCTTCGAAGCGCTGGCGGCTGGTGCAGAGACTTGTGGCATGGCCGCTGAAAGCGACGACGAAGCAACGGTCACCTGCTCATTGATGCGCCAGTACACCGACGCCACCAAAATGTCGTGGCGGTTTTTTGCGTTGCGGGCGATCAGACTTTCCATTTCTGGCAAGCGCGCACTGTTAGCCACCAGTTCGCGGGGAACGTCCATCATCACCACATACTGGTTGCCACTGGAGTCCAGTGAAAGCACCTTGAACTTGTAACTTGCAGACAGCACGCCAGCCTGGGTCATGCTCTCGCGCACGATGGCATACAGAAGTTCTCGACGCGCGTGCCGTTCACCGCGCGAGGTGCCATGACCATGCCCCTGGCTGGGCCACGAACTCGGACTTGTTCCCTCAGCTTCTTGCGGACCAGAAACGGGGTTCTTGCGCGAAAACCAGTTGAAAAGCGACATGATGTGACGAAAAGGTCCGATGGATTAAAGAGGTACGCAAGACTACTTGCCAATGCAAAACCTGGAAAAGATGACACCCAACAAATCGTCAGACGTGAACTCCCCGGTAATTTCACCCAATGCATTTTGACCCAGACGCAACTCTTCTGCCAATAAATCAAGTGACTGGGCCCGCGCTGCCAGGTGCGCTGCGGCTTCCAGGAGGTGTGCATCCACCCGACGCAAGGCATCCAGGTGCCGGGCGCGTGCAATGAAAACCCCGCTGGCGGCGCTGGCTTGCCAACCTGCGGCCTGCAGCAGTGCCTGACGCAGCGCATCCAGACCCAGGCCGGTCTTGGCGGACAAAACCAGACCCGACATGGGATTGGCTGGCGCAGCATCCGCCTTATTCCAAAGGTCGATAACGGGCACCGATTCAGGTGCCTTTTGGCCGATAGCGAGCGCTATTGCTGCATCAAGCGCTACATATTCAGGAGCATCTGCTCTGGTCAAATCATGCAGAAAAAGTACGGCGTCTGCTCCCTCAATGGCCTCCCAGGCCCTGGCTATACCAATTTGCTCCACCGCATCGTCACTGTCGCGCAAACCAGCGGTGTCGATGATGTGCACTGGCACGCCCTCAATCTGTATGGTTTGCTGCACCTTGTCGCGCGTGGTTCCGGGAACCGGCGTCACGATGGCCAGTTCGGCTCCGGCCAGCGCATTGAGCAAAGACGACTTGCCTGCGTTGGGCTGCCCGGCAATGACCACCTTGATACCCTCGCGCAGCAAGGCACCCTGTCTGGCGGTTTGCAGCACTGTGGCCAGTGCGTCTTGCAGCCGCTGCAGTTGCCCCAGCGCATCGGCCTTTTGCAGAAAATCGATTTCTTCTTCAGGGAAATCCAGTGTGGCCTCCACCAACATGCGCAAATGGATCAGGGCGTCACGCAAACTGTGAATCTGTTTGGAGAATGCGCCCGACAAAGACTGGCTGGCCCCACGCGCGGCTGCTTCGGTGCTAGCGTCAATCAAGTCGGCTATTGCTTCGGCCTGGGCCAGATCGATCTTGTCATTGAGAAAGGCCCGCTCGCTGAACTCCCCGGCCTGGGCAATTCGCAATCCGGGCAACAGAGGGCGATGGGAAACTGCATCGGATTCGCAAGACAGTTCCAGGCACCTTGCAAGCAGTAATTGCAGCACCACCGGCCCGCCATGGGCCTGCAGTTCCAGCACGTCCTCGCCCGTAAAGGAATGCGGTGCTGGGAAATACAGCGCCAGCCCCTGATCTATCGCGACACCCTCAGAATCGGAAAAAGGAAGATAGCTTGCTTCACGCGGGCGCAAGTCGCGCCCCAACAGGTGCTTGGTGAAAGCTTGTAGGTCTTTCCCACTGATCCTCACAATCCCCACCGACCCCCGCCCCGGAGCCGTAGCAATAGCGATGATGGGATCGTGATGCCGCGCGAGCATAAGAATGGGGATGGATGAGGGGGAGTCTAGGCCAGGGACGCCGTGGATCTGGCTTTGCCAGTCCACAGGCGTCGCCCCCCTTCCAAAGGGGGGAGGCGCGCAGCGCCTCGGGGGGTTACTTAAACTTCGGCAAATTGAACTGCGGTGGCACGCCCATGCGGGTGTTGATGATCCACTGCTGCGCAATCGACAGTACGTTGTTGGTAATCCAGTACAAGACCAGACCCGAAGGGAAGAAGAAGAACATGACGCTGAAGGCCAGCGGCATAAACCACATCATCTTGGCCTGCATGGGGTCTGGCGGTGCCGGATTGAGCGCCGTTTGCAGCAGCGTGGTCAGGGTCATGAACAGCGGCAGGATGTAATACGGGTCAGGCGAAGACAGATCGTGGATCCAGAGCGCCCACGGCGCATTGCGCATCTCCACGCTGGAGAGCAGCACCCAGTACAGGGCAATAAACACCGGGATTTGAACCATGATAGGGAAGCAGCCACCCATGGGGTTGACCTTCTCCTTGCGGTAAATCTCCATCATCTCCTTTTGCATCTGCTGCGGGCTGTCTTTCAGACGCTCGCGCATTTCCATGATTTTGGGATTGACCGCCTTCATCTTGGCCATGCTGGCGTACGCCTTGGCGTTGAGCCAGTAGAACGCAATCTTGAGCAGCAACACCAGGGCCACGATGGACCAGCCCCAGTTTTGAAGCAGGGTGTGCAGCTGGTCGAGCAACCAGTACAGAGGTTTGGCCAAAATGGTCAGCCAGCCGTAGTCTTTCACCAGTTCCAGCCCAGGAGCCAGAGATTCCAGCATTTTTTCAACTTGCGGACCCGCAAACAACTTGGCATCCACCACCTTCGATGCGCCCGGGGCAATGGCCTCCAAAGGAGCGATCATGGTGACGCGGTAGCAGCAATCGGGCAACGTGGCGCCAATATCAACAGCATCCAGACTCAGGCTGCGCGGAATTCCGTCAGGAAGCATCCAGGCACTTGCAAAGTAATGCTGCACCATGGAGATGTAGCCGTTGGTTGCCTGTTTTTCCACATCAAAGTTCTTCTTCTTGATGTCGGCGAACTCGGCTTTCTGGTATTTTTTGGCTTCGGTGTAAATCGCAGGACCCGTGAAGGTGGAATAGAACGACGACTCACCCGCGGGCTTGTTGCCGTCTCGCACCAGTTGCAAATACAGCTGCGGCGCGATCGGCGCATTGGACGTGTTGATCAACTCATGCTTGACCGCCATGTCGTAGGCACCACGGCGCAAGGTGTAGGTCTTGATGAGCTTCAAGCCACCCACTTCGGGCGACGCAAATTGCAGAACCATCGAATCCTGCCCGTCTGCCAGCGTGCGCGGCCCAGTAGCGGTCATCGGTGTCTTGTGATTGGGAAAGGCGCCACCGGCGGCACCGGCGGCGACACCGGTCTGGGCCAGATAGATACGGTCTTTGGAATCGTCGAGCAGCACAAAATTGCGGCTCTTGTCGGCCATATCGCTGTACTTCAGGAACTCGGCGCGCACCAGCGAGCCGCCTTCGGTGTCAAAGGTGAGCTTGAGCACATCGGTCGTTACCTCAAAACGCTCTTTGGGCGCTGCAGGTGCTGAGGGTGCAGAAGGCACTGTAGGAAGCTGAGCCACAGTGGCACCCGGTGCAGCGACAGCCGATGGTACGCTGGCGTCGGAAGCCCCTTTGGAAGCAGCAGTGGCAGCAGCCTGTTGCTGCGCTGGATTGGGAAAGAAAGTGGCTTTGTTGCCGTTGTACACCTGCCACTGGTCCCACAGCAACACCATGGAAAAGCCAAAAATCACCCACAAAATGGTGCGGCGAATATCGTTCATGAGGGTTTCTTTTCAGTGGAGGTTGAAATCAGTCGGCTAAACAGGCGCGGCGCAGTCTGCGGCACCGGGTCATCGCCTCCCGCACACCAGGGATGGCAGCGCACCAGGCGTGCCACGGTCAGGTAGCTGCCCACGGCAGCACCGTGGGCTTGCAATGCTTGCAGGGAATATTGGGAACAGGTGAGCTCAAACCGGCAGGAAGAACCCAGCCACGGGCTAAGGAACAGCCGGTAGGCCTTGACCACCGCCATCAGAAACCTTTGCATCATGGGGTTCCCTTGCTGCCAGCCATAGCAAAAAGCTGCTGCAATTCTGAACGCACTGCTGCCTTGAGGGCGTCTGAAG
>CAJBMJ010000342.1 GCA_903954045.1 uncultured beta proteobacterium
CGGGTACCTCTTTGGCAATCGCCTCCATGCATGCCAGGGCCTGCGGCGTGCGCAGTGTCACCTCCAGCATGCGCACCCCTCCGGCCACCAATGCCCGGGCCAGTGGCACCGCGTGTGCCACGTCATGCAGGACGATGACGGGAATGACAGGCGCGTCCTGCATGACTTGCAATGCGGTAAGGGTCGAGAGTTTGGACATACAAGTTTTAAATTTGATTGGACGAAACTATGGAGTGGTGGAACCGTTGCCTTAGAGCCAGCTGCAGGCACCCTCTTCTGCCGTCAGTGCATTGCGTCGCATACCGGCAAAAAGCTCCCGGCCCATGCCAACGCCATTGGCTACACGCAGAGCTTCGGGCATGGTGGCAACGGGTCGAGCAGCCCACTCGGCCTCGCTGACCAGGACCTGCAGCGTCTGTGCGGTTGCATCCAGGCGAATCACGTCGCCGTCACGCACTTTGGCCAATGGCCCCCCCGCTGCGGCTTCAGGCGAGACATGGATTGCCGCCGGGACTTTGCCCGAAGCGCCACTCATGCGGCCATCGGTGACCAAGGCCACCTTGTAACCCTTGCCCTGCAGTACCGCCAATGGTGGCGTGAGCTTGTGCAGCTCTGGCATTCCATTGGCTTGAGGTCCCTGCCAGCGCACCACACAGACCATGTCCTGATTGAGTTCGTCTGCTGCGAACGCCTGGTGCAGGGCTTCTTGCGAATCGAACACCCGGCAAGCCGCTTCAATCACATGCAGGTCTTCGGGCACGGCCGATACCTTGATCACGCTGCGCCCCAGATTGCCTTGCAGCAGTTTCAAGCCGCCGGTTTCGCTGAAGGGCGCACTTGCAGGACGCACCACCGAATCATCTTTGCTGGCGCCAGGGTCGGTCCATTGCAAACCGCCTTCGACAGTGGCAGAAGGAACACCGGTGAACTCGCGCAAGCCACCTGCACGCACCGTCAACACATCCGGATGCATGAATCCTGCGTCCAACAGCTCGCGGATCACATAGCCGGGGCCGCCTGCGGCCTGAAACTGGTTCACATCGGCGCTTCCATTGGGGTACACCCGGGTCAGCAAAGGCACCACATCGGACAAAGCAGCAAAGTCGTTCCAGTCGATGACGATGCCTGCCGCGCGGGCCACCGCCACCCAGTGGATCAGGTGGTTGGTGGAACCGCCCGTAGCCAGCAATGCCACCATGGCGTTGACAATGCAGCGCTCATCCACAAGGTGGCCTATGGGCGCAAACCTTTGGGATTTGGTGATCCCCAATACGGTTCGCGCCGCCTCACGGGTGAGTTCTTCACGGACGGAAGCACCTGGGTTGATGAAGGCCGTACCCGGCACATGCAAGCCCATGGCTTCGAGCAGCATCTGGTTGCTGTTGGCAGTGCCGTAAAAGGTGCAGGTACCTGGGCCGTGGTAGGCCGCGGATTCGGCCTGCAGCAGCTCGGTACGACCCACCAGACCTTGCGCAGCCTGCTCGCGTACCTTGGATTTTTCGTTGTTCGACAAGCCGGATGTCATGGGCCCTGCGGGCACAAACACGGTGGGCAGATGGCCAAAGTGCAAGGCACCTATCAAGAGCCCAGGCACGATCTTGTCGCACACACCCAGCATCAGCGCGCA
>CAJBMJ010000343.1 GCA_903954045.1 uncultured beta proteobacterium
CAGTCATGTGGTGTGTGCCCCCGCCCACCCTTGTGCTTCGCCGCTGCGCGGCATCAGCCCTGCGCGCTGGTCTGCCCGTCCGCCCCCCGTGGGGGCTCCCTCAGCCCGCGCGCCTTGGCTTTTGGGTGTTGCTACAAGTTTAGTAGCTTCTTGCGCACGGAATACGGGGGTTACAGGCCGAAACGGCCTGTAAGCCAGCGTGGCCGCTGGCTTACTCTCTAGTTTCAGTCGCCGCTCTATTCGCTATGTATTTGATAGCTGCTTGCGCACGTTCTATGCGGGCTAGAGCCCTATTTGGCATAAAAAAATATGCTGGAAGGCTAGAAATGCTGATTTGGAGGTTTGCGGCCAACTCCGCGCGACTTATTCGGGTGGGGGTAATTTGGATGGATGGCCGCCAGCTTTTGTAGCAGTGGGGGCAATGGTGGGGGCAATTTGACAAACTGGAGCCAGAAAGAAGAAAGGACTTAGAGCATTTCTACTCTAAGTCCTTGATTCATATGGTCGGTGTGAAAGGATTCGAACCTTCGACCCCTTGCACCCCATGCAAGTGCGCTACCAGGCTGCGCCACACACCGATCTAGCCCGCTAGTATAACTCGTCCTCAGAGGCAAACTAATTCTGCGCCGCAAAGATTCCCCTGTCTAAAACCTGAATCGTCCGGAAGCGGTTGCGCCATAATTGACGTTTACGTAAACGTCAATCGCATTCACTGATTTCAAGGAGCTGTTCATGGAAATTGCAGGCAAGGTATTCATCGTCACAGGCGGAGCATCTGGTTTGGGCGAAGGCACAGCGCGCATGCTGGTAGCAAACGGCGCGAAAGTGGTTATCGCCGACATGCAGGCTGAAAAAGGCGAAGCCATCGCACGGGAAATCGGTGGCGCATTCGTCAAATGTGACGTCAGCAATGAAACAGACGGTCAGGCAGTGGTATTACAAGCGGTTTCCATGGGAAAACTCATGGGCTTGGTCAACTGCGCTGGCATTGCTCCCGCTGAAAAAACCGTCGGAAAAAATGGGGCCCATTCCCTCGCCGTGTTTAGCAAATGCATCACTGTCAACCTCATTGGCAGTTTCAACATGATCCGTTTGGCCTCTGAGGCCATGAGCAAAAATGAACCCGAGCCCACGGGCGAGCGTGGAGTTTTGATCTCCACAGCTTCAGTTGCTGCCTACGACGGCCAGATGGGGCAAGCTGCTTACAGTGCATCCAAAGGTGGTGTAGTTGGCATGACACTTCCAATCGCCCGCGATTTGGCGCGCAACGGCATCCGCAACATGACCATCGCACCTGGCATTTTTGGTACGCCGATGATGTTTGGCATGCCAAAGGAAGTGCAAGACTCCTTGGCCGCAAGCGTGCCGTTTCCCTCACGTTTAGGCACTCCACAGGACTACGCTAAACTGGCAAAGCACATCATTGAAAACGACATGCTCAACGGCGAAGTGATCCGCCTCGATGGCGCTATTCGGTTGGCGCCGCGCTGATCAATCGCTGTACGTTACACCCCAAAGCCGTCATCCGCGGCAATCACAGCGCCGTTGATGAAATGGCTTTGGTCTGAACACAGGGTCACCAGCAAGGCGTCCAGATCTTTGGGGTGACCCACGCGCTTTCTGGGCAGCATTTGCACCAGTTTCTGGCCGGCCTCTGTCTGCCAATGGTGGTGGTTGATTTCGGTGTCTATATATCCGGGGCACAAGGCATTGACGTTAATGCCGTATTTGCCCCATTCGATTGCCATGGATTTGGTCATGGCAATGACTGCGGATTTACTCATGCAATACACGCCAATTTGCGGCAAGGGGCGCAGACCGGCCATGGACGCAATATTGACAATGCGCCCGCCGGTGTAGTTGCCGGGTGCGGTGCCCTTGGCCCGGGCAAGCATGCGTTTGCCCACTTCCTGCGCTACGAAGAAGGCACCCTTGACGTTGGTATCAAACATGAAATCGTAATCATCCGGGGAGACATCCTGAATGCGCTGCGTGGTGCTTACGCCCGAGTTATTTATCAGAATATCAATCGAACCCACTTCGGTCTCAGCGTGAGCCACCGCAGATTTGATAGAGGCATGGTCGGTGACATCGAGTTCAATCACGTGGGCGTCGCCGCCCTCCCCGTCGATGATGGCCCGCAATTCCTTGAGCTTGTCGACGCGTCGGCTCGCCAAAACAACTGCGGCTCCGGCGCTGGCCAGTGTTCTTGCAAACTGTGCACCCAGTCCACTGGAGGCCCCGGTAATGAACGCTATGCGACCGGAAAGATCGATGGTGTATGCCATTTTTAGTGAGTCCCCACAAATTTTCGTTAAGTAGCAAGCCTGCGATTGTGCCTGTTCCACGAATAAAATCTGTCACTAACCTGACCAGTCTTCCGGGGGAAGTTGGCACAAACCTTTGAAAACACTATCAAGCGAGAGACCATGACCAACGAAGACATCCTGAAGCAGTTCGGCCCGCGCGAGGCTATGGAATATGACGTGGTCGTTGTGGGTGGCGGCCCCGGTGGTCTGGCAACCGCCATTCGTCTGAAACAACTGGCTGCCGAGAAAGGCACAGACGTGTCGGTTGTCGTGCTGGAAAAGGGATCCGAGCCCGGAGCCCACATCCTGTCCGGCGCCATCATGGACCCACAAGCGCTCACCGAACTCATCCCCAACTGGAAAGAATTGGGTGCCCCGCTGAACCAACTGGTCGGCGACGACGCCTATGTGTTCCTCGGTGAAAAATCGGGCTTTCGCGTACCCAATGCTTTCCTGCCACCCTTCGCAGACAACCACGGCAACTACATCATCAGTTTGGGCGCGCTAACGCGTTGGATGGCTGAACAGGCTGAATCACTGGGTGTAGAGATATTTCCCGGCTTCACAGCGGCCGAAGTGCTGTACAACGATGACGATTCGGTCAAGGGTGTGGCTACTGGCAACATGGGCGTTGGCAAGGATGGCGAGCCGATGGAAAGCTTCCAGATCGGCATGGAGTTGCTGGGCAAGTACACCGTTTTTGCAGAAGGCGCCCGCGGACACCTTGGCAAACAGCTGATCGCCAAGTTCAAACTCGACGAAGGCAAAGATCCCCAAAGTTTTGGCATTGGTATCAAAGAACTGTGGGAGATCGACCCATCCCGGCATCAACCTGGTTTTGTCATGCACACAGCGGGCTGGCCCATGGATGCCAACACCTACGGCGGTGCTTTCATGTACCACATGGAAGACAACAAGGTAGCACTGGGTTTCGTCACCGGGCTTGGCTATACCAATCCTTACCTCAGCCCGTTTGAAGAAATGCAGCGCTGGAAAACGCATCCCAACGTACGTTATTACTTCGAGAACGACAAGGGCGAAATCACGGCCAAGCGCCTGTCCTACGGCGCCCGCGCCATCAACGCCAGCGGCATTAACTCCCTGCCCAAGACGGTGTTTCCGGGCGGCGCACTGGTCGGCTGTAACGCGGGCTTCCTGAATGTGAGCCGTATCAAGGGAAGCCATGCGGCTATCAAGACCGGCATGCAGGCAGCGGACGCCGCATACGACGCAGTCGTGGCTGGACGCCAGCATGATGAACTTACCGCGTATCCGGAAGCCTTTGATGCCAGCTGGCTGCATACCGAACTCAATAAAGACCGCAACTTCAAGAACTGGTTCAAGCACGGCCTCACGGTCGCTACGCTGATGAATGGCTTTGAGCAGTTTGTGCTGCGTGGTCATATTCCGTGGACCCTGCACCGCGAAAAGCCTGACCACGCCTATCTGAAGCCTGCCGCCGAATGCAAACCCATTGACTACCCCAAACCCGATGGCAAGCTCACCTTTGACCGCCTGAGCAGCGTGTTCATCAGCAACACCAACCATGAAGAACAGCAACCGGCCCACCTGACACTCAAAGATGCGACCGTACCGGTGCGCATCAACTTGGCCAAATATGCGGGGCCTGAGGCACGTTATTGCCCTGCCGGTGTCTATGAGTTCGTCAAGAATGACGACAACACGGATCGACTGCAAATCAACGCCCAGAACTGTGTCCATTGCAAGACCTGCGACATCAAAGACCCCACCCAGAACATTGTTTGGGTAACCCCTGAAGGTGGCGGGGGTCCCAACTACGCCGGTATGTAGTGGTTTAGAATTTGTCCGGTCAGGAGAGAGTCGCCCCAAGGGCGACCGCCGAAGGCGCAAGATGGCTGATTGCAGCCGTCTGAACGCTCAGGCAAAAGGACTGACCACCGTGTGCAGGGTTTGCGCCATGAACACGACACCCCACTGGAGAGAGGTTGCAGTGCCAAGGTTTGGCACGCTGCAACCCACCGAAGGAGCAACCCGCAGTCTGCGCACCCCAAGTGTTGGCAGGCCCGGCGAATCTCTCAGGTAAAGCGGACAGCGGGGGCAGCCCAAAACGGGTGCTATGACAGCACACGTCTTGGATTTAGCGTTGCCCCCAAGGAAATCCATGTCTGCATCTAATGCTTCTGCCACTGCACCTCTGCTATCCACGCCACTGAACGCCTTGCATATCGAGCTTGGCGCCCGCATGGTTCCATTTGCTGGTTACTCCATGCCGGTGCAGTACCCTGCAGGATTGATGGCAGAACACCATCACACGCGCTCGGCAGCAGGGCTGTTTGACGTTTCCCACATGGGCCAACTTCGGCTGGTGGGGCCGGATGCGGCGGCGGCTTTTGAGAGCCTGATGCCCGTGGACGTGATCGACCTGCCGGTGGGCAAGCAGCGCTACGGCCTGCTGCTAACCGATGAGGGCACCATCATTGACGACCTGATGTTCTTCAACAAGGGCAATGATGAGATTTTCGTGATCGTCAATGGCGCTTGCAAGGCTGGGGACATTGCCCACATTCAGGCCCAAATCAGCTCCCGCTGCCAGGTGATTCCCATGCCCGAGATGGCGCTGCTGGCACTGCAAGGACCGCAAGCCGTAACCGCCCTCAGCCGGCTGGCACCAGGTGTAGAAAAGCTTGTATTCATGACCGGAGGCAACTTCTGCGTTGACACCGGTACACAAAAGATCGACGTTTTCCTGACCCGCAGCGGATACACCGGCGAAGACGGGTTCGAGATTTCGGTGCACAACGACCACGCCGAAGCCCTGGCCCGCGCATTGTTGGCCCAGCCCGAAGTCAAACCCATCGGTCTGGGCGCACGTAATTCCCTGCGCCTGGAGGCGGGTCTTTGCCTGTACGGCAATGACATCGACACCTCCACAACTCCAGTGGAAGCCAGTCTAAATTGGGCCATGCAAAAGGTCCGCCGCGCTGGCGGGGCCCGCCAAGGCGGTTTTCCTGGTGCTGCAAAAATACTAGCTGCTCTTGCAGATAGCTCGGGTGCAGGAAGCCGAAAACGTGTTGGATTGCAAGCGCTGGAACGCATCCCGGTGCGGGAACACACAGAGCTGCAAGACAGCAGTGGCAACCGTATCGGCGAAGTCACCAGCGGACTTCTAGGCCCCACCATCGATAAGCCCGTTGCCATGGGCTATGTGGATGCGCAATGGGCCGCCTTGGGCACCAAGGTGGTTGCTCTGGTGCGCGGCAAGCCCGTGCCCATGGAAGTGTGTGCCATGCCTTTTGTTCCCACCCGCTATTTCCGCGGTTAACCCGCCCGCTGCCGGCGGATAGAGTCCGCATTGGCAGCTTCAAGTTTTGGTTTTCATTTGCATTTCAACTTCATATTTCAGGAGTAATTTATGAGCATCAAGTACACGCCAGACCACGAATGGCTCAAAGTAGAAGGCGACATCGCCACGGTCGGCATCACCCACCACGCACAAGACGCCTTGGGTGATGTGGTGTTTGTGGACCTGCCCGAAGTCGGCGCTGCCATCGACGCAAAAGCAGTTGCCGGTGTCGTGGAATCCGTCAAAGCCGCGGCTGATGTTTACATGCCAGTCACCGGCACCATCACCGAAGTCAACGAAGCGTTGCGCGACGACCCCTCGCTGGCCAACAGCGACCCGCTGGGCGCGGGCTGGTTCTTCAAGGTCAAACTGTCCAATGCGTCCGAACTTGACGCTTTGATGGACGAAACCAGCTACACCGCGTTTTCAGGGACCTGATCGACATGCCCACCTCTGCCCCCACCCTCGCCCAACTGGAAAACGCCAGCGAATTCATAGCGCGCCACATCGGCATCAGCCCCGAAGACGAAGCGCTGATGCTGCAAGCCATTGGCGAAAAGTCCCGCAAAGAGCTTATTGCCAGCATCGTGCCGCGTTCGATTGCGCGCACCAGCAAGATGGATATTCCGGCAGCGATTACCGAAGCGGCAGCTCTGGCGGAGCTCAAGGTGTTGGCGGGCAAAAACAGGCAGTTCAAAAACTTCATTGGCCAGGGCTACTACGGTA
The DNA here is from genome assembly GCA_903954045.1 of uncultured beta proteobacterium. Classification (GTDB taxonomy): domain Bacteria; phylum Pseudomonadota; class Gammaproteobacteria; order Burkholderiales; family Burkholderiaceae_C; genus Allorhodoferax. Next base: position 6,361 of record CAJBMJ010000343.1, read on the forward strand.
CCCACACGCCCGGCGTGATCCTGCGCAACATTCTGGAGAATCCGGCCTGGTACACCGCCTACACGCCCTACCAGGCTGAAATTTCGCAGGGCCGCATGGAAGCCCTTGTCAACTTCCAGACCATGGTGTGCGACCTCACCGGCATGCCGATAGCCAACGCCTCCATGCTGGATGAAGCCACCGCCGCCGCCGAAGCCATGACGCTGGCCAAACGCAGCGTCAAGAGCAAAAGCAACGTCTTCGTCGTCGCGGGTGACTGCCACCCCCAGACCATTGAAGTGATTCAGACCCGCGCCAAGCCGCTTGGCATCACCGTACTACTGGCTAACTCTGCTGCGCAGTGGACGGATGCACTGGCAGGTGACTACTTTGCGGTTCTGGCCCAGTACCCTTCCACCAGTGGACGGATTGACGATCTGCGTGGCGACGTCACCACGGTCCACGCCAAGCAGGCTGGCTTCATCGTGGCAGCCGACCTGCTGGCGCTCACGCTACTGGCACCTCCCGGCGAATGGGATGCCGACATCGTGGTCGGCACCACCCAGCGCTTTGGCATGCCCCTTTGCAATGGCGGTCCGCACGCCGCTTACATGGCCTGCCGCGACGAATACAAACGCTCCATGCCAGGCCGACTGGTGGGCGTGAGCGTGGACAGCCACGGCAACCCGGCCTATCGCCTGGCCTTGCAGACCCGCGAGCAGCACATCCGTCGCGAGAAAGCCACCTCCAACATCTGCACCGCACAAGTGCTTCCCGCTGTGGTGGCAAGCATGTACGCGGTGTACCACGGCCCTCAGGGGCTCACCCGCATTGCACAACGCGTAGCCACCTACGCTGCCATTCTGGCCAAAGGTTTGCAGGCGCTGGGCCAAACACTCGCCAGCGCAACGGCATTCGACACCATCACCGTCCAGACTGGTGACGCTACCAATTCCATAGCTGCTCAGGCAGTAGCAGCGGGCGCTAACCTGCGAATCTATTTCAAGGAGTACATTGCCATCTCGCTTGATGAGACCACCACGCGTGACGACATTGCGCTGATTTGGTCTTTCTTTGCCATGCCTGGTCAGGCACTACCCCAAATAGACGACTTCGCAGCCGAAGCGCAGACGCTCATTCCAGCCACACTGCGCCGCAGCAGCCCCTTCCTGAGCCACCCCGTATTCAACACCTACCACTCAGAGACCGGCATGCTGCGTTACATCCGCATGCTCTCTGACAAAGACCTGGCGCTGGACCGCAGCATGATTCCGCTGGGCAGTTGCACCATGAAGCTCAATGCCACCAGCGAGATGATTCCGATCACCTGGCCCGAGTTTGCCAACATCCATCCTTTCGCCCCTGCCGATCAGTTGCAGGGCTATGCCGAACTCAATACCCAGTTATGCGCCTGGCTGTGCGCAGCCACCGGCTATGCGGGCATCAGCCTGCAGCCCAATGCGGGCAGCCAGGGTGAATACGCGGGACTGTTGGCCATCAAGGGCTGGCACGAGAGCCGCGGTGATTTGCACCGCAACATCTGTCTGATTCCCAGCAGCGCGCACGGCACCAACCCTGCCAGCGCCATGATGGTGGGCATGACCGTGGTGGTGACCAAATGCGACGACAACGGCAACGTGGACCTGACCGACCTGGAGGCAAAGTGCAAGCAATACCACTCGCACCTCGCGGCCGTGATGATCACCTACCCCAGCACCCACGGCGTGTTCGAGACCTCGGTCAAGGAACTGTGTGCCTTGGTGCACCAGTATGGTGGTCGCGTCTATGTGGACGGCGCCAACATGAACGCTTTGGTGGGCACTGCCGCTCCCGGCGAATTTGGCGGCGACGTAAGCCATCTGAACTTGCACAAAACCTTCTGCATTCCCCATGGCGGTGGCGGCCCCGGCGTGGGTCCTGTGTGCGTAGTAGAAGATCTTGTTCCGTTCTTGCCAGGGCACGCCACAGGTGGAATTGCTAGCAAAATTGGAGCGGTCAGTGCAGCACCCTTGGGCAACGCAGCTGTTTTGCCCATTAGCTGGATGTACTGCCGCATGATGGGCGCAGATGGCCTGCAACACGCCACCGAGGCAGCCATTCTGGCCGCCAACTACATCAGCGCGCGGCTGTCAGACCACTACCCGACGCTCTACGCGAGCCAAAACGGCCATGTGGCACATGAATGCATTCTGGACTTGCGTCATTTCAAGGAAAGCTGCGGCGTGATGGCTGAAGACGTGGCCAAGCGTTTGATGGACTATGGCTTTCATGCCCCCACCCTTTCCTTCCCGGTGCCCAACACCCTGATGGTCGAACCCACCGAGAGCGAAACACTGGCCGAACTGGACCGCTTCATCAGCGCCATGATCGCCATCCGTGGCGAGATTGCACAGGTTGAAAGCGGTACGTGGCCGCAGGACAACAACCCGCTCAAACACGCGCCGCACACCGCGGCCAGTCTGCTGGGCGCCGAGTGGGAGCGCCCTTACAGCCGTGAAATGGGTGCTTTCCCGGTGGCCAGTCTCAAGTCAGTGAAATACTGGCCCAGCGTGGGCCGGGTGGACAACGTCTATGGCGACCGCAACCTGTTTTGCAGCTGCGTGCCAATCAGTGAGCTGAGCGCTTAAGCGAGCTCTACTGCAGGGTAAAGGCATCCATAGCCAGCATGCCGTACATCACCTCTCGGCTGAGGTAACTTGGCCGCGCTGCGGTGCCCGCTGCACCCAGAGTGAAGAAAAGCGGCAGGAAATGGTCTTCCGTCGGGTGGGCCCGGTGGGCATGCGGCGCCTGGCTGCGGTAGTTGAACAAAGCTTCCAGATCGCCCTCGTCTAATTTGGTTTCGATCCAGCG
>CAJBMJ010000344.1 GCA_903954045.1 uncultured beta proteobacterium
CCCGCGTTGGGCTGAAGGTCACGCTTGGCGACATCTGATGCCAGCTTGGCGATTTCGTTGATGAGGTTGTTTCTGGTGGCCATTTGTCGCTCCGGTGGTTTTCCATTCGTCTTGGCTACTGAATTTTGCGCTTCAACATTTTGCTTGTGCGAGCGACAGTCTAAACCCTGACAGGGTCACCACATGACCTTGCAGTGGCGCACTGCGATGCCATAACCGCTGTGTGAAATTACATATCGGCAGGTGCACGTGGTGAGCCTGCGAGGGTTCAAACTATCTTCCCTCCAACGCCAAACCTGGCCACCGAGTACGAAGAATCTTCGCAAACCTGAAAGGATTGAACATGACACAGCCCACATTCCTACTGTCGCCCATCAAGTCTGCCATCTCTGCCGATGGAGGTGTTTTGGAAGTGATGCTGCGAGTGCAGGCACCGGACCAGAATCGTGATCTTGCAGCAAAGCCCACCAGGAAACGCTTGGCTATGGTGGTAGATCGCTCAGGCAGCATGAACGGACAACCGCTGACAGAGGCGCTGCGCTGCGTGGCCCATGTAGCGTCGCGCTTGACGCCCGATGACCAAATGACGGTAGTGGTGTACGACCACTGCGTTAATGTGCTCTACCCCCTGGGCCCCGTGCTTTCGCCGCAAGCGATTCAGGATGCCATTGCGCAGATAGAAAGTGGTGGCAACACCAATCTTTTCGGAGGGTGGGAGACCGGGGCCCAGCAACTCGAAGGTGGCATTGATTCGAGCATATCGCGGGTATTGCTTTTGTCAGACGGGCAGGCTAACCATGGGTTATGCCAGATCGACGCAATCGAGCAGCATTGCCGGGATTGGCTGGCCAAGGGCGTCAGCACCACAACGGTAGGGTTGGGGCGCGGGTTCAATGATGATCTCATGATCGCCATGGCTCGCGCGGGGGGTGGTCAACAGTACTACGGGCAAATGGCCGAAGATCTGTTCGACAACTTTGACGAAGAGCTGTCGCTCCTGCATGCTCTGTATCTGCGTCAACTTGCGGTCAAGCTCATCCCTGCATCCGGCGTGATTGTCGAGCCCCTGGGGTTGGTGCAGCAGCATCCTGACGGAAGTTACCAGCTCAGTGACCTCGCTTGGGGTGCTGAGGCGTGGCTCATGGTGCGCTTGCATGTGAGTGCTGATAGTGTTGGAGTCGGTGGCGATGCACGCGATTTGTTGGCTGCAACACTGGAGGCGAGAACCTTGGAGGGGCAAACGATTACTACCCACGCCAGTATGCTGAGACTGCCCGTATTGCCGCAGATCGACGTTGCTGCCCTGGCAGTGGATGAACTTGTGCATCGTCGGCTCCAGGAGGTTGACTTTGCCGAGTCCAGTCAGGCGCTTCGCCAACTCGTGCAGCTTGGCGATATTTACGCCGCGCGGGCTTTGCTGACGGAGTTGGAAAAGCGCTTTGCAAAACATCCTTGGCTACTGGATAAGTTGGCACACCTGCGTGAATTGGCAGCGCAAGATCCAGAGCTCATGTCCAAAGAAGTTCGCTTTTCTGGAATGCGCATGTCCAACCGTTTGTCTGAGAAGTTTGAAGTGCAATACAGCTGCGATGAAACGGATTTTGTCATTCCAGCTTTCTTGAGGAAGAAAGCGCAGGAAGGTAAGGGGCGCAAGTCACCCCCCAACAACGGCTCGCAAGCGAAGCCATAGCAGATTGTGCTGTCACACTGCCAAGCAGGGCAGGTGCGGGGGGTGCCACAGGGAAAATAGGCCTCAGTCAGGAGGGCAATCCTGTGGCGCATTTTTTCGATCCGCTATGATGAAAACAAATAAGGCTAAGAACAACGAAAGGGCAGGGGATGAGTGAAGTCGTGCGTCTGTACCGCTACAAGAGTTTGCTGAGCAGCCGACGTGCTGTATCGGCGAGCGATTTGATGGCCGCACTCGAAGTCTCACGCGCTACCGTCAAGCGTGACATCAGCAAGTTGCGCGACCAGTTGCATGTGCCCATCATCTACCACCGAGACCACCATGGGTATACGCTGGATCAAGGTCATTCCGATACAGAACTGCCGGGTTTGTGGTTTAGCCAGGAAGAGTTACTGGCGTTGGCGACCATTCAGCAACTGCTGGAACAACTTGAACCTGGGTTACTCGGGACCAAACTCCGACCACTGAAAGAGCGGTTGGCCCAGTTGATGGACAAGCATGGCCTGTCCAGTCAGGATGTGGCAAAGCGCATTCGCATCTTCAACGCCGGCAAACGTGTGGTGGTGGCAAAGTCCTTCGAGCTGATTGCCGCTGCTACGCTGGCCCGAAAGCGCCTAAACATCAACCACTTCAGCCGCCAGAATGGCAAAACTACTGCGCGGGAAGTATCGCCACAGCGCCTGGTCCATTACCGCGACAACTGGTATCTGGATGCCTGGTGCCACATGCGGTGTGACCTGCGCAGTTTCAGTGTTGATGCAATGTCGGGTATTGCAGTCATCGATGCCCCAGCGCAGGAGGTTACAGACAGCGAGATTGATGCGTATACGGGTGCTGGGTATGGGATCTTTAGCGGTGTCCCCATCACCTGGGCCAAATTGAAATTCACTCCCGAGCGGGCGCGCTGGGTGGCTGGGGAAATCTGGCACCCCATGCAGGAAAGCCACACGGCATTAGATGGCAGCTATGTGCTTTCGCTGCCGTACTCGGATGATCGAGAGTTGGTGGGCGATATTCTGCGCTTTGGTGGCGAAGTAGAGGTTATTGAACCGGCTGCTCTGAGGTCGCGGGTGAAGCGGGCCTTGCATGAGGCGGTGGGTAGATATGTTTGATATTCAAGTACTTCAGATTTGATGAGGACGAAATGACCAGCTACAGAGACGTCGTCGGTGACCGGCCCTACGGAATTCCGCTGGTCGAACTTGAGGCTATGTTGGGTGTGACCAACTTGAAGGTGTCGAGAGGTAGCTTAGGGCTTATCGTTGAACACCCGAAGTTCGCAACCCATGTGAACTTTTTGCCTCCTCCTGATAAGAGCGACGAGCCGATCAGGGCCTTCGTAGAAATCAGGTCAACCTTGCCTGCCGCCTTGCTGCCTGTTATGGAGAAAAGTGGCGAGGGTGCTATGTTCAATAGGTTCGCCACACTGGGGGCTATCACCCACTGCAGTGGACAATTTGTCGTAGCTTCTCGCTTGACGATTTTCGAGCAAGAGGACGCTTGGAATATTCAGCTCCC
>CAJBMJ010000345.1 GCA_903954045.1 uncultured beta proteobacterium
GCAATGCGCGCCTCGGCCAGGGACACAGCGGGAGTTGCTCTGCTTTTAATAGCTGCTGACGCAGTAGTGGCGGGCGCTGAAGCCGTATTTGATGCCGAAACGGGCTCCGGTAGCACCAATTTGGCGTCCAAAATGTCCAAAGACCGGCCCCGAAACACCGCCAGCGCGCGATGCGAGGGTACGCGGCCAATGGGTTCGTCATAGTCAAAGTAGTCACGGAATTTGGACACATCGGCATTGTTCTCGTCTTTGCCGTCAGCCAGTTTGCTTTGCAGCAATCCTTCGTTCCACAGCCAGGCTCGCAGGTCCTGTACCAGCACTGGGTCTTCCGCCCAGCGCTCACTGAGCAGATCCCGCACACCGTCCAGTACGGCTTGAACCGTTGAAAAATCAGGCGGCTTGTCCTCTCCCTCCACTACCGGGCGCATCGGGATCACATAGGCTGCAGCGGCCTCGGCGGGGACCAGCGTTGGGTTCGCAAACAGCGCGTCGGCCAAGGGCTCCAGCCCCGCTTCGCGGGCCAACTGCCCTTTGGTTCGGCGTTTAAGCTTGAAGGGCAGGTAGATATCTTCTACTTCCTGCTTGGTGGCGGCCGCCAGAATGGATGCGGTCAGCGCCGCCGTCAGCTTGCCCTGCTCGTCTATCACCTTCATGACCGCCTCCTTGCGGTCACGCAACTCGCGCAGGTAGGACAAACGTGTTTCCAGTTCGCGCAGTTGGATGTCGTCCAAGCCACCGGTCACCTCTTTGCGATAACGGGCAATAAAGGGAACGGTGGCACCTTCATCCAGCAAAGTGACTGCGGCTTCAACCTGGTTGGCACGGACTTGGATTTCTTGCGCGATCTGCGCGATGATTTTCTGCATGGATAACAAACGACTCAGGACATTGAAAGGCAGCGAAATAAGTGATGTCGCCCATCGGGCGGGCGCCGCAGTGTGCCACAGATAAGACCAAGGGCTCGTCGCCTCGATAGCGGTAAGTTTGAAGTAATTAAATCCCTTCAACTTGCGATACCCTTAACCCAGATCAAAACATTTTTTAGAAAATTTCTGAGGAAACATGAACAACTCCACGAGTGAAGGCACCTTTTTGGGTCATTGGTCCATCAAAACCAAACTGGCTGCTTTGGCAAGCTTTGGCAAGCTTTGGCACCGTGGTGTTGCTGCTGACTGCGTCCTACCTGCTGTGGCAGCAGTATTTGGGCGGCTACGACGCCCGCAAGCAGGCGATTCGCCAAAATGTTGAAGTGGCTGCGTCCATTGTGGACTGGGCCTACCAGCAGGAAAAGTCCGGCAAGCTTGACCGTGAGCAGGCCCAGGCCACTGCCATCAAAGCGGTCAACGACGCGCGATATTCCGGAAAAGAGTATTTCTGGATCAACGACATGGATGTCAAGCTCATTACCCATCCGTTTCGCCCCGACCTCAATGGCAAAGATGTCAGCACCGTCAAAGACCCGGACGGCAACGCCGTGTTCGTGTTGTTTGTGGACAAGGTGCGCAAGGAAGAAGCGGGCTACCTGAGTTACCTCTGGCCCAAGCCGGGTCAGGACACGCCGGTTGAAAAAGTGTCGTACGTGACGGGCTTCAAGCCCTGGGGCTGGGTGATCGGCTCGGGCCTGTACATGGACGATCTGCGTTCGGCCTTTATCGTCAGTCTGGAAAAAACGGCCGCAGTTTTGCTGGTGGCCATCGCACTGATTGCGGCGATGGCATTTGCCATTTCCCGCAGCATCGTTGGCCCCTTGCAAAGGGCTGTTTCTGTAGCCCAAGCTGTATCGCAAGGAAAGCTCGATAACGAGATTGCCACCTCATCGACCGATGAAACAGGACAACTGTTGCAGGCCATGGGGGCGATGCAAACCACTTTGAAGGCTTTTGACGCAGCACAACACGAGATGGCGCACCGCCACAACGATTTGGGTGAAACCAGTTACCTGCTGCCTGCCGCCGATTTTTCAGGAGCTTTCCGGGACATGGCTACCAACTTCAATGCCATGGTGAAGGCCCAGTCCGATATGAATTCCCGGTTGGTGGAGTTGATCGGCATGTACATCAAGGGCCAGTTTGAAGAGCAAATGCAGGCGCTGCCCGGAGAAAAGCGCAAGATTACCGAAGCGGCAGAGGGTGCGCGCGTGCAGTTAAAGGCAGCCGATACCGCTGCGCGCTACAACGCTGGCATTCGTGCTGCGCTCGACAACGTGAGCCTGCCTGTGCGCATTGCCGCAGACGATGGCACCATTTTGTATATCAACCATGCTTTGCGCGATGTGCTTAAAAAATACGAAGCCGGCTTCAGAAAGCAGATTCCGGGCTTCGATCCCGACAAGGTGCTGGGGGGAAGTCTGGGCATGTTTTATGCCGATCCACAGGCCGCCCTTACGCGCTTGCGCAACCTCAAAGGCACTGCCCGCTCCCAGCTGGAACTCGGTGGGCGCATGTATGACCTGGTCACCAACGCGGTGATCACCGACGAAGGCGTACGCATGGGCTCTATCGGCCAATGGTCTGACATTACGGACCAGCTGGCTGCAGAGAAAGAAGTGGCTGTGCTGGTGCAGGCGGCTGGCCAGGGTGACTTCAGCCATCGCATAGCTCCCGACGGCAAAACCGGCTTTTTTGCCAACCTGGCCAACGGCATGAACAGCCTGATGGACACCAGCGAGCAGGGCTTGTCGGATGTAGCAGAGCTGCTGGCTCATTTCGCACAGGGCGATTTGACCCAGCGCATTGAGCGCGATTACGCGGGACTGTTTGGCAAGGTGAAGGAAAGCGCCAACTCAACGGCTGACAGCCTGACCCGGGTACTGTCTGAAGTGCATGCCGCTGCAGACGCCCTGACTGGCGCAGCGGGCCAGGTCAGTGCCACGGCGCAAAGCCTGTCGCAAGCCGCAAGCCAACAAGCGGCCAGCGTAGAGCAGACGACCGCCACCATGGACACCATGTCGGCTTCCATCAGCCACAACAGTGAAAACGCCAAGGTGACTGACAGCATGGCCGCCAAAACCAGTGTTGAAGCGGTTGACGGCGGCAAGGCGGTGAACGACACCGTAGTAGCCATGAAACAGATTGCCGCCAAGATTGGAATCGTGGACGACATCGCCTACCAGACCAATCTGCTGGCCCTGAACGCAGCCATTGAAGCGGCCAGAGCCGGTGAACATGGCAAGGGATTTGCCGTGGTGGCGGCTGAGGTGCGCAAGCTGGCCGAACGCAGTCAACAGGCGGCCAAAGAAATTGGTGGTCTGGCGGGCAACAGCGTGGCAACTGCTGAGCGCGCGGGTCGCCTGTTGGACAACATCGTGCCCAGCATTCAAAAAACCAGTGAACTGGTTCAGGAAATTGCAGCTGCCAGCGGCGAACAAAGCGAATCGGTTGCCCAAATCGGAGGTGCCATGGGGCAACTCAGCACAGCCACACAGCAAAATGCCTCAGCATCTGAAGAGTTGGCTGCCACCAGCGAGGAGCTGTCTTCACAAGCCGAGCAATTGCAACGCAGTATTGCGTTCTTCAAAACCGGCCAGCGGCAAGCGCCCAGCGCAGCAACGGCACCTGCATTGGGACTGTCTCGCAGACCGGCGTTCGCTCGCCTTGGTGCTGTCGCACTGCCCAGCGCGGAGCGCCGGGGTCAGACATCGTTCAAGCCTTACTAGGGTGTTTGGAGGATTTTTTTGATTTCTTCGAGTCCGATTTGGAACCGGACTCGTCGCCTTTGGCCAGTTCGGACTCGAGGCGTTCAGCCAGCGTACGCAAAATCTTGACGCGCGCATAGCTCTTGTCATTGGCCTCCACCAGTGTCCAGGGTGCGTTTCCGGTGCTGGTGCGTTCCACCATGTCACAGATAGCCTGTTGGTAGGCGTCCCACTTTTCGCGGTTGCGCCAGTCTTCCTCCGTGATTTTGAAACGCTTGAACTCCACCTTCTCGCGTTCCTTAAAGCGCTTGAGCTGTTCTGCCTGGCTGATCTGAAGCCAGAACTTGACAACAATCACGCCGGAATCGGCGAGCTCATGCTCAAAGTCGTTGATCTCGGTATAGGCCCGTGACCAGTCGTTTTCAGTGCAGTAGCCTTCCACGCGTTCCACCAGCACTCGGCCATACCAGGTGCGGTCAAAAATGGCAACGTGTCCCTTACGCGGCAAATGCCTCCAAAAACGCCACAAATAAGGCTGGCCGCGCTCTTCTTCGGTGGGGGCAGCCACCGGAATAACCTGGTACTGCCGGGCGTCCATCGCTGCGCCAATTCGACGTATTGCACCGCCCTTGCCTGCCGCATCCGCACCTTCAAAGGCGCACACCAGTGAGCGGTTCTTGAAGCGGGGATCGCGCATCAACTCGGCCAGGCGACCCTGCCACTTCGATAGTTCGGTGTCGTACTTTTCCTCCTCCAGTGCCAACTTGAGGTTCATCTCCGACAAAATATTGCGGCCATCGATGTCTACCCGCACCACAGGCGCCGCCGGTGACTCCTGTTTGTCGGAGTTGGCTAGTTTTTGCTGGATGGCCTGGAGAATGATTTTTCCAACCGTCAAGGAACGGTACCGGTCGTCTGTGCCTTCCACCACCACCCAGGGAGCCCAGTGCGTGTTGGTCATGCGCAGAAAATGGCCAGCCACATCCTGCAGTTGGTCGTATGTTTTGAGGCGATCCCAGTTCCATTGGGTGACACGCCAGGCCGTGCGCGGATCACTTTCCAGCGCCTTCAGGCGTTTACGCTGACCGTCTTTGGTCAGGTGGAACCAGAACTTCAGAACAATCGCACCCTCATTGACCAGCATGGCTTCAAAGCGGTTGATCTGGTCCGCCCTGGCATCAAGCTCCTTGAGCGAAATTTCGTTCTGAATTCGCTCGCGAATCGGGTCTGAATACCAGGAGCCCGCAAAAATACCCACCCGCCCCTTGGGCGGCAAGGAGCGCCAGTAGCGCCACATGGTGGGTCGCTCGCGTTCTTCGTCGGTTGCCTCGGAGAAGGCCAGCGTCGAAATGAATCGGGGGTCCATCCACTCGTACAGTACGTTGATGGTCTCGCCCTTGCCTGCACCGTCCTGACCACTGATGAGCACCACTACGGGGATTTTTTTCGCACCATAGAGTTGGGCCTGGGCCTCCAACAATGCCGCGCGCAAGGCTGGCACGGCCTCCTTGTAGCTTGCTTTTGTGATCTTGTGACCGATTTCCGCCGACTCGAACATACATTTCCTCCAAATAACCCCACTCTAACGCCTGAAACACAAAATCCTCAACTTTGCAGGCCCGTCGTGGGCGAATTGACAGAAAATGAGGGGTCGGCAAAAGGTAAAAAATGAAAATATTGTTGGTGGACGATGCCAAGTCGGTGGTTCAGGTCATGACTTCCCGTCTTTCAAGCTACGGTCACACTGTGGTGCACGCCGAAAATGGCGCAGTCGCAGTTGATTTGTTTCAGCAAAACGCACCTGACCTGATCTTGATGGACGTGGAAATGCCGGTCATGAACGGCTTTGAAGCCGCTACCCAAATACGTGCCATCGAGGCCTACAGCCAGTGGGCGTGGACTCCCATCATTTTTCTGACCTCATCCGATACCGTCAACAACCTCATCATGGCCATCGAGGCCGGGGGGGATGACTTCATGTCCAAGTTCGCGCCTGAACCCGTGCTGCAGGCCAAAATGAAGGCCATGTCCCGTATCGCAACATTGCGCAAAAGCCTGTCCCAAGCCAACCACAAGCTGGCCGAAATGGCCAATCAAGACGGATTGACGGGCTTGTGCAACCGCCGCAGTCTGGACCATCGGGTGGACTCGCTCTGGACAACGGCCTGCGCTGCGGGTTTGTCCTTTGGCCTGTTGATGATTGATATCGACAACTTCAAAAAGTACAACGACCACTATGGTCACCTGCAGGGTGATCAGTGTTTGCGTGATGTGGCCAGGGCGCTGGATCAGGCAGTGAACAGCTTCAACCGTGAGAGCCTGGGCTCTGACGCCTTTGTTGCGCGCTATGGCGGCGAAGAGTTTTCCATCGTATTGCCTGGAGCCACGCCCAACCAGCTGGGTTCAATGGCCGAAACCGCCCTGCAGTTCGTGCGAGCGTTAGCTATCGCACATGAAATAAATCAGCAATGGGGTATTGTTACTATCTCCATCGGTGCCGCCCTTGTGGCAAATGCCACGGGATTGCCAAGCACCGTGTTCCGTGCAGCGGACGCGCAGCTCTATCAGGCCAAGGCCTCGGGGCGAAACCGCAGTGCCGTGGCTGCCTGAACCTTTTCAACATCTTTACCTGAGCGTCCCCTAATGGTCCGAAACCCAAGTTACAGCCCGTCCGATTCAGCAGAGCGCTTGAATAGCGATATCGAGGCTGGCCGTAAACAAGCTGGACGTATAGCCAGCAGTATCAAGGTCCATGCCGGAAAACTGCAGAAAAGCCAGTCCGAAAGAACCAAGACTCTGCAACAAGGAGCGCAACTTATTCAGGAGGTGGCAGCCCGATCGAACGAATCTGCTACGGTCTGGCAAGAGGCGGTGGACTACACCATCGATGCAGCGCAGCGCATGGCGCTCACGCTGGACGTTTTGCGAGAGCGCGGCAATAACGATCTGTTGCACGAAGAAGCAGGTACGCCACCGGTGCTGGATTACGCCTACACCGTCATCATGGACGGCAGCACAATGCCGCGTCCGGTGAACTACCAGTTGCTACGCATAGAGCCGCACAAGGGTGTGAAGGTCTTTGACTGGAAGCGCCCCTACATGATCATCGACCCCCGTGCCGGGCATGGCGCAGGCATTGGCGGTTTCAAGCCCGACAGCCAGGTAGGCGTAGCCTTGCGGGCCGGGCATCCGGTGTATTTTGTGGTCTTTAAGCAGCATCCCGAACCAGAGCAGACACTGGCCGATGTCATGCGCGCCGAGGCCGAGTTTCTGCGGGAAATCGCACGGCGCCATCCCAAGGCATCCAAGCCGGTGGTCATTGGAAACTGCCAGGGCGGTTGGGCTACCCTGCTTTTATCGGCGACCCACCCCGACCTGACCGGGCCCCTGGTGATTAACGGTGCACCCGTAGCTACCTGGTCAGGCCAGGTGGGTGAAAACCCCATGCGCTACAAAGGAGGCCTGGCCGGAGGCGTGGTGCCTGCCATGCTGGCCTCGGATCTGGGCGCAGGCAAGTTTGACGGAGCCCATCTGGTCTCCAACTTCGAGTCTCTCAACCCCAGTCGCAACTACTTTGGCAAGTATTACGACCTGTTTTCCGACGTGGAAGGTGGGCGCGAGGCCTTTCTGGAGTTTGAGCGCTGGTGGGGCGGCTACCATTTCACCAACGAGTCCGAAATTCGGTGGATCGTTGAGCAACTGTTTATTGGCAACCGCCTGGCCCGTGGTGAAGCCCAGCTGGAGCCTGGCCTCCATGTGGACCTGCGCAACATCAAGTCCCCGATCATTGTGTTTGCGAGCCGGGGCGACAACATCACCCCGCCACAGCAGGCGCTGAACTGGATCGCCGACACTTTCTCTGACGAGCACGAGATTCGCGTGCGTGGCCAGCGCATCGTTTACATGGTGCATGAAAAAGTGGGGCATCTGGGCATTTTTGTGTCGTCGTCCATCGCCCGTAAAGAGCACGCGGAAGTGTCTTCCACGCTCAAGACCATCGAGTCACTGGCGCCCGGTCTTTACGAAATGCGCATTGACGATGTGCTTAGTCAGGGCGAAGAAGAGCATTTCGTAGTGAGCTTTCATGAGCGCTCCATGAGTGACATTCTGGAAGTGGTTCCCAACGACAGAGACCAGGAGAAAGACTTCGCGTCCGTTGCGCGTCTTTCAGAGTTTGGCGCCGATGTGTATGAAATGACCTTGCGCCCGATCGTGCAAAGCCTTGTGTCTGAACCAACGGCCGAAGCCTTGCGCAATATGCACCCCTCCCGTGTGAGCCGCAAGCTGCTTTCGGACTCCAATCCCTTGATGCCCTTGGTCAAAACGAATGCCGATCTGGCGCGCAAAGAACGCAAAAAGGTCGATCCTGAAAATCCGTTTCTTGCCCTGGAGCACATCACTGCCAAAAGCATCATGCAGGGCATGGATTTTTGGCGCGACCTGCGTGAAGCTCAGGATGAAATGGGCTTTCTGACTATTTATGGTCTACCAGCCATGCATTGGCTGGGGGCGTCGCATTCGCGTACCCGTACGCACAAAGACGCCACCGAACTGCGCGAACTGCCAGATGTTCAGAGAATTTTGGCTTGCATCAAGCATGGAGATATTGCAGCAGCCCTGATTCGCATGCTGATTCTGCTGGCTGAATCACGCGGCTCAGTGCGCCGCGACCGCCTGGAGAGGTCTTCCCAGGTATTGACCACGACGGAACCCTTCAAATCGATGGGAACCGAGCGCCGCGCTGTGCTGATACGTGAGCAATCCATTATTGTGGAGTTCGAGCCCATCAGCGCCATGGAAACCTTGCCTTCGTTGTTGCCCACTGTGCAGGATCGCCAAACCGCCATCGACCTGGTGCATTTCATTGTGGGCGACCGCAGTGAAATGGAATCGCACTCCCTTGAAACCCTCGAATCCATCGAGAAGTTACTAGAGGTCAAGGTGTCCGGCCATATTGCGTCCAAAGCTGCGCCTGTGGTTGCCAAGCGGGTTGGCGCAAAAAAGGTGGCTGTAAGCGCAAAGAAAAAGCCTGCCACCAAATCGCCAGTATCCAGAAAAGCGCGAGCTTGAGATTGACGGGGCGTCAGCCCCGCATTCAAGACACAAAAAAGCCCGCGACAGCGGGCTTTTTCATGCGCGTCAAAAAGCAGGAACTGATCAGCCGCCTTTTTTGGAGCGCTTGCCAGGGTTCTTTTTGCTGCGGGTTGCAACGCCGCGCTCAAGGCTCACGCGCTGACCGCGGCCTCCGGAGGGAAGAGACATGCCAGCCAGAGGTTTGGGAGCGGGAGTGGCTTTGCGGTCGGCTTCGGTAACGATTTTGTTGCCCATGAGATTTTCCAAAGAAATAAAAAGTGAAGACCCGGTATTTGAACATTTTTTTGCCCCATAGACCGCGACGAATAAACAGCGTGCCTCAGAATGCATGAATGCAGGCTTTTTACAGTGACAAGTTCGTTCTCCCCTTGCCCCCGGGACACCGTTTCCCCATGGCCAAATACCAGCTTTTACGCGATGAACTCACCTTGCATCTGCCACAAGTCCGTATGGTGCAGGCACCCGAGGCTACCGAGGGCGAACTCGCGCTGGCCCACGAGCCCAGTTATATCCAGGCCATTGCAGACGGCACGGTGGATCCCAAGATATTGCGCGAAATCGGCTTTCCCTGGAGTGAAGCCATGGCAGCCAGAGCGCGTAGATCGGTAGGTGGCACCCTGCAGGCTTCTCGGGTCGCTCTTTCTGAGGGGCTTTCAGCCAATCTGGCGGGTGGCACCCACCATTCCTATGCCCACAAAGGCGGGGGATTCTGCGTATTTAACGACTTGGCCGTGTCGGCGCGGGTACTCCAAGCCGAGTGGGGTCGTGCCGCCGGTCCACGCCGCCCTGCCCTGCAGGTAGCCATCATTGATCTGGACGTGCACCAGGGCAATGGCACCGCCAGCATCTTCAAAGCCGATGACAGCGTTTTCACCCTGTCCGTCCATGGCGACAAGAACTTCCCGTTTCGCAAGGAAGCCAGCAAGCTTGATATCGCGCTGGCCGATGGCTGCGGCGACGTGGAGTACCTCAGCGTTCTGGAAAACGCACTGCAAGAGCTGGAAAACAGGTTCACCCCCGGCTTTGTGCTCTATCTTGCAGGTGCGGACCCCTACGAGGGCGACCGACTGGGGCGCCTCAAACTGAGTTTTGACGGTCTGATGGCCCGCGACCGTCGGGTGTTTGACTGGTGCTTTACGCGCCGCATTCCCATGGCGTTTGCCATGGGCGGCGGCTACGGACACAACATCCTTGAGACCGTGCAGGTGCAACTCAATACCTACCGCATCGCCGCGGAATACTGGGCCAGATGGCAGGCGAGCCGAGGTTAAGAAATCCTTAATTTGCAAGTTTCACAATTCCATCCAGATTCAATCCTCTGGAGACTGCTCTGTGAAACGCACCCAAACCCTGTCAATTCTTGTTGCCCTGACTGCCATCCTGGCATTGCCTGCCTATGCCTCCAGCCGCTCGGGCGGCAACGAACAGGAATCTGACGATGACCACACCAGCACCGTGCACAACGAACATGACGACCTGGACAATGACTTGAATGAAACCCACGGCATGCGGGTGGAACGCAACGCCGATGGCCACATGGAGTTGCACGACACCTCTGGCAACCGCTATAGCTACCGTCTGGCCAACCGGGGTTCAACGGGCGAAACTTGCCCTGCTGGGAAAACCGTTTGCTATCACGACTCTGGAGACGGAAGCGGCAACCTGGTGGTCAACTATTCCACCGGCAAATCTGAAACCGCCCACGCCGAGGCGCACAACGGCAATGAGCTGACCGAACATGCCAACCGTATGGGCTACAACATAGTTTCGACCAGCAATGGACTGGTCACTGTTCGGCACGCAGCTGCCGGCAGCACCGCAAAAGTGCGCTACGGAGCACGCCTTAACCAGGGAACCTCCGGATACGCCCCTGGCATTCGTGTGGAGACTGACGGCCGCATCATCGTGCGCTACAACAACGGCCTCGAGCAGGACATCATTGTTGCCCCCTGAGCTATGGGGTCAACCGCGCAGCGCCTTCTTTAGCTCGATGCCCAGCTCTGGCTTGTGGGCAAACGGGTCGGTGGGGTTGCGACATTGAAGGACGTCTTCCAGGCGGCTTTGCACCGAGCCAATCGATTTGGGGTGGCTGTAGATATAAAACTGGTTGGCCGCCATGGCGTCAAACACCATTTGCGCTACCTGGGCTGCGCTGACCTTGCCGCTGCCCACCGCCTTGTCACTCATGGCCTGGCTGATCAGTTGGCTCTTGGTGGGTTGGGAGTCGACACTCGACGGGCGGTTGCGGTGGCTCTGGCTGATGCCGGTAGGTACAAAGAACGGACACAGCACGCTGGCTGACATCTGGTCGGTCACCAAACGCAAATCCTGGTACAGCGTTTCGCTCATGCTCACCACGGCATGCTTGCTGGCCCCGTAAATGCCCATATTAGGCGCATTGAGCAAGCCTGCCATGCTGGCGGTGTTGACGATGTGGCCCTGGTAGGCGGGGTCTTTGGCAGCTTCAGCCAGCATCATGGGGGTGAACACCCGAATGCCGTGGGCCACGCCCATCAGGTTGACACCAATCACCCATTCCCAGTCGGCTGCGCTGTTTTCCCAGATCAGGCCACCTGAGCCCACACCGGCGTTGTTGAATACAAAGTGGGGGGCGCCAAAGCGCTCCAAAGTCGCGGCGCCCAGCGCCTCCACCTGCGCCGCCTTCGACACATCCACCCGCATCCCAAGCACCGGCGCACCCGCCGCTTGCATTTCAGCCACGGCGCGGTCCAGAGCGTCCTGCTGCACGTCGGCCAGCACCAGGTTCATGCCCAGTTTGGCGCCGATACGGGCGCACTCCAGCCCAAAGCCAGAGCCCGCGCCAGTCAATACCGCGGTCTTGTTCTTGAAATCAGAAATCATGCATTTGCTTTCTTGAGGATGTAGCCAATACGGGGGAAGTGCACGTAAACAGTGCCCGCGCGGGGGTCGGTGCGCTTGAGCGTGTAACGGGTTCGGGTGGCGGCCACCAGTTCGCCGACCGTGGGTTCCTGGCCAAAACTCTCGGCATGGATGCTCACCTCTAACCCCAGGGGAATGCCATGTTCATCCTGAAAATAGATATCATTTTGGCCTGTGACGCCCGTGGATGCTGCACAAAGCGCTATGGCTTCTGTAGCAGACATTTTTTGAGATTGGCCGTGCCCGATGGCTGCCATGCGGTCCATCCAGGCCAGCACGCCCGGCGTGGCGTCCAGAATGCCCGCCATCACGGATGTCTGGGTGCGGGTGAACCACAAAGAGTGGTAGACCGCAAAGTCCGCCACACAGGGTGCATCGCCCAGCAGGTAGTTTTGGCCCTGGAGCATGTCGGCAATGCGGCGTAAATAGCTTTTGTAGGTCGCTGTGGCTTCGGGCAAGGGCATGCGGGGCATTCCCAAGCGCATCTTGGTGCGGTCTTCGCCAAAGGCCTTGGCCACCGCACCCCACTCCTCGATTGGCGCATCCGGGCGGCCACCAAACAGTTGGGCGGTGCCCTGGGGCGCAAAGTTGAAGGCCATGGCAACCCAGAACAGCTTTTCATCCGCCCACTGGGCCACGATGCGCGCCAGTCCCTTGTCAGTGGCTGGGTAGAGTGTGGGCGTAGGCTGCAATTCTTCCAGCACATCGCAGATCAGGGCGGTATCGCAGTAGATATCGTTTCCGATTTGCAGAAACGGGGTTTTGCGGTAACCGCCCGTCAGGACCTCTACGTCGGGCTTGGGCATCACCGAGGGCACGATCACCGACTTCCAAGCCAGACCCTTGTAACCCAGTACTAGGCGCACTTTCTCAGAAAAGGGCGACGTGGGATAGTGGTGAAGAATGATGTCGGCCATGGTCAAACCCCTGTTTCTGTGTTTTTACTGCGGCAATGCGCGTTGGATGATGGAGTCAAAGTCAACGCCCGAGCCCAGGGTGCCAAAGGTGTAACCCCAGTCGCCGCCTAAGCGCGAGTCACAGAAGGCACTGAACACGGCGGTGGGTGCGGACTGGTACAACAGGCAAGCCTGCACTGCCAGTGCCACGTCCTGCGCCAGACGGCGGGCTTCGATCTCGGTGGCCATGTGTTCCACGCGCAGGGGCAAGGCAGCGGCCAGTTTGTCCAGTGCCGCATGCGCGCCTTGGGCGGGGGCCAACTCCTGAGCCAGAGCTCCTGCCACATCGCCCTTGCGCAAAGCGCGCAACAAATCAAGCGCCATGATGTTGCCTGCGCCCTCCCAGATGGAGTTGAGCGGCATTTCGCGGTAGATACGGGCCTGAAGGCCCTCACCGCCCTCCTCCACATAGCCGTTTCCGCCCAGGCATTCCATGGCCTCTTGCGAGAACACGCTGCCGCGTTTGCAGATCCAGTATTTGGAAATAGGAGTGAGAACGCGGCTCATCAGGCGCTCAAAGGCGTCGTTTTGCATATCAAAAGACCTTGCCAGGCGCATAGATAGTGCGCAAGCCGCTTCGCTTTCGATAGCAAGATCGGCCAGCACATTGCGCATCAGCGGCTGGTCCATCAGGCGCTTGCCAAAGGCCTCGCGCTGGGCTGTGTGGTTCAGGGCAATGCTCAGGGCCTGACGCATCAGGCCGCTGGTGCCTAGCGCGCAGTCCAGCCGGGTGAGCGTGCCCATCTCAAGAATTTGCGGCACGCCACGGCCTTCTTCGCCTACCAGCCAGGCCGTCGCGCCATGGAACTCGACTTCGGTGCCCGCATTGGCGCGGTTGCCGAGCTTGTCTTTCAGGCGCTGGATATGTATGGCGTTGCGGCTGCCACTACCGGAGGGGTTTTCCAAATCTGGCAAAACGCGGGGCAAAAAGAAGCAACTCAGGCCCGCCGGTGCCTGCGCCAGAATCAGGAACGCATCACTCATGGGCGCCGAAAAGAACCATTTGTGGCCGGTAATGCGATAGCGCTGGCCCCACGCATCGGCGCCATCAACCTCTGCCCGCGTGGTGTTGGCGCGCACGTCCGAGCCGCCCTGCTTCTCGGTCATGCCCATGCCCATGGTCACACCGGGCTTGGCGCTCCACACTTTGAGCAACGGGTCATAGTGGCGGCTGGTGAGCTTGGGCGCCCAGTCGGCATAAATGGCC
>CAJBMJ010000346.1 GCA_903954045.1 uncultured beta proteobacterium
GGCAACACACTATCCGGGTTTTCTTTCGGTTTACGACGGCTACCTGACGCCCATTTGTCGCGCTGATGCAATTCGCTATTTTCTGCTGAAGCATTTTGGGGGGCTCTACGTCGATCTTGACTTTGAATGCTTTCAACCTTTTGATGACATCCTGAGTTCTGAAAGTGTCATCTTGGGGCTTGAGCCTCCATCGCATGTGCGAGACCACAAGCAATTACACAAAGGCCTGGAAAAACTGGTCTGCAAAGCTCTGATGGCCTCCCCACCGCAGCACCCCTTTTGGGACCATGTCATCAACGAGATGGTCATAGCACGTAACGAGCCCGGTCCGCTGGATGCCACTGGCCCGTTTCTGCTTACGAGAGCTGTTGAAAGCTATAGCGGTCCAGCACCCATTGAAGTCACTTCATCCGAGGTTTTTTACCCCGCTGATGTCCAAGACTGTGCCCTGGGTCGACTGTTTGATCTGGAGAACTGGCACAAAGTTACCCTCGGTGCACTTGCCATGCACCATTGGGCAGGCACTTGGTGGAGAGGCGCGATGGAGGCTCCCCTTTTGCCAAGTGCCACCGTCGATGTGGTGTTGCTTCAGTATGGGCAAACTGTTGCAGAATCCCGATTGCATGCACGCCAGTGCGCATCAATGAACCCTTCGTCTCCACTCATCTCTTGCCTGATGGTGACGCGCAACCGCTCTGCCTTGGCCATTTCGG
Organism: uncultured beta proteobacterium; assembly: GCA_903954045.1. GTDB lineage: Bacteria > Pseudomonadota > Gammaproteobacteria > Burkholderiales > Burkholderiaceae_C > Allorhodoferax. The sequence continues at coordinate 714 of CAJBMJ010000346.1, forward strand.
CCGTGAAGAGTTTTTTGGCTCAGACGTATGTGGCACGCGAGTTGGTCATACTGGATGACGGCCAGGATGCTGGCCTTGAGACCTACCTGCAAGCTCTCGCCGATTCGCGTATTCGCCATATTCGCTTACCCGATGAATCTCAAACCCTCGGTACGCTGCGAAATCGAGCTGTAGCCCTTGCGCGGGGAACCTATGTCAGCCAGTGGGACGACGACGATTTGTACGACCCTTCCCGTCTGGCCATGCAAATGACCGCGCTTGCTGCGATGCAGGCTGATGCCTGCTTTCTGAGCCGATGGATGATCTGGTGGCCCAAGCAGAAGCGAATGGCTGTATCAACGCAGCGGGTGTGGGAGGGCTCCATGCTGTGCCTGAAGTCAATGCTTGCTCAGTACCCTACTCTTCGCCGCGGAGAGGATACCCCTGTGGCCCAGGATGTCATCAACAAGGGGCGGGTTGTCATGCTGGATCAGCCCAGACTCTATGTTTATGTCGTGCATGACGCCAATACCTTTGAATCTTCCCATTTCGAATCCCATTGGGAATCTGCCAGTCAGCAGTTTGAAGGTAACGACTATGCTCGTGTCATGCAGGAACTGGGAAAGAGGTTGGACTTCAACGCGTATCCATCGTCTGTACAAAGTAGTGAATTTCTAACCCCGCACCCTAGCTTGGTGCCCATTGAGAAGCAGACGCAGGCTGCTCCCGCTGCCCCCCCAACTGGTAGCAAACCAGTGCGAGTGACGGCTAGACCGTCTGTTCTGATTCTGACTCCCATCAAAAATGCAGCACGATTTTTGCCGGGATATTTTGACTTGCTGGCCCGACTTGACTATCCACGTGACAAACTCAGTTTGGCATTTTTGGAAGGCGACAGCGAGGATGAAACCACATTGGTGCTCAAGGACTGCATCAGTCGATACCACCACGCCTTTGCAGCGATCGACCTTTACAGTCACGATTTTGGATTTCAATTGCAGGGCGATCGCAGTGCAGCCGATGTTCAGTTTTTGCGCAGAAGCATCATCGCCAAGTGCCGCAATCAGCTATTCAAACGGGCTGACCGCGGACAGGAGAAAATACTATGGATCGACGCAGATTTGATTGACTATCCACCAGATGCATTGCTTCGATTGCTTGACACGGAAAAGCCAATTGTGGTGCCCAACTGTGTGCAAACTTCTGGTGGATCCACCTTTGACCTCAACACCTTCAAATACAAACCTGGCGCACAAGGCGTGGCTTGGCACTATCTGCAAGACGGCATTGTTCAGCCGCCGCGGGGCTTTGGCAGGCTTTACCTGGATGAGCTTAGAGGGCAAGGTCAGGTTGAGGTCGATGGCGTTGGGGGCACCATGCTGCTGGTGGATGCCAATTTGCATCGCAAGGGAATTTTGTTTCCAGACTATAGCTACCGGGGTTATATTGAAACCGAGGGTTTCGCCATGCACGCTAAAGATCAGGGCGTTTCATCCTGGGGGCTGCCGGACTTGGAAATAGTGCATGCGCCGCAGTAAATGGTGGACTGACAAAGTGAGTTCACAAGCCATTTGCATACAGGGCAGGCAAGCTGCAATTCAAGAATCCAACTGGTCAACCTAAATGGAAAAGCCGAAATGACAACGCCACACAATGTGCTGATCGGCACGCCAGCATATGCGGGCATGGTGCACTTGGACTACCTCAACTCCATTTCAGAGTACTACCGAAACCGCATCAACTTTACGATTTCGGCCATCGGCAATGAAAGTCTGATCACACGCGCACGCAACGCGATTTTGTCTAAATTCTACGAGGAGCCCGAGTTCACGCACCTGCTATTTTTGGACGGTGATGTCTATCTGCCAGCGTCCGGCGTGCTGCGCTTACTGTCCCATGAAGTCGATGCGATTGGTGCAGCGGTTCCGTTAAAGGGATTTAACGAGCGGGGTGAGCGCATCTTCAATGTGGGCCCGTGCCTGGGCGAACATGGCCCCTTGCATGAAGTAGAGCGCATCGGAACCGCTGCACTCATGCTATCAAGAAAAGCTGTGAACGCACTAGTAGATGAGGCCAAGCAAGCTGGTGATGTTTACCAGCGCCTACTCGCGAAAGGTGCACCCATGGCACAAGCACACTATGATGTTTTCAAAGTCGGCGTAGTGAATGGTGATTATTTGTCGGAGGACTTTTGGATCTGTCACCGATTGCGCCACATGGGCTATCGCATCTTTGTGGATCCGACTATTCCAACGCGGCACCAAGGCATCACACAGTTTTAGGCAGTTTCGCTAAAGCTGGAGCAAAACCAACCCAACCGATCAGGTTAGATCGACAGAAAAGTTCAGCCAGAAACACAAAAATTAGTCTCTCTAAGCTGTAGTGAAACAAATCCGGTAGTGCAGTCAGATCGGGAAGAAGTAATTAAACAACTCAAAGTTGTGGAAGTGGCAATTAGATTGGAAAATACCAAATTGCCTACAGTTACATTGCTGATGGCGTTATTTGCAGAGATGGTGGTCGATCCAGAACTGCCCTGTACATAGACCTGCACCGACGTACTGGGGAGCGGTTGAATGTCAAAGGAGATACAAACTACATTCTCGCTTGCGGGGCCACAAATCGGAGCCGTTGCATGGGCAGAACTAACCAACATGTTAGCAAGCCGTTCCAGAGGATTTTGCCGGCTGCTAGCCACACTCACTGGCCCAGTATTTCCAAAAATACCCGCCGCACGCGTCACACTTCCCGCTGCATGCGCGGGAACAATCACCGCGTCAACCACAGGCTTGACCCATTTTTCGGGTAACACCACCGCAGCTGTACCGCCAACTGCCAGAATCTGAAACAGACGCCGCCGGGCCGTTACGGTTTTCTCGGCCTTGGGTGCATTTTGGTTATCCATGTGATTCCTTCCTTGACCAGCAATTTTCGACGAATTTAGATGTACGCTGGCATCATACGTTGTTTGGAACCTGCACGGAGCCGTATTTTCCGGGGTTGCCCATGATTTGGCGCTGCAAATCACACTGAAAGCGCAGCGCATCGTCCTGTGCACCCGCCAATTCTTTGAGCATCTGCAGGTTATTTGGGTAATGAGGATTGCCAAAGGTGCTGAGTTCGCTGCGCTCATGCCACAGATGGACGGCGGCTCGGCCTTCCAGCACCGCAAGCTCGCTGGTATGGCGTTGAATCCTGAGACTCATGGCGTCATCTTCGGCACCCCAGCCCAAATATCGTTCGTCAAATCCGCCCATTGCCTGGTGCAAATTCCGGCGCACGAAAAAGGCTCCACCGCAGAAACACAGGTTTTCCCGCTCACCACGCTTGGCGCTGGCATCCTCTCGCTCAAAATCCGGCGGGGCCGCGCAAGTCAGAATTGCTTCAGACTCGGCTGCGTTCAGGTCACTCAATCGATCAAAGGGTTTGGCTGCCATGGCGTGGCGGGTGCACAAGCTGAGCGCAGCCTTCAATGCGCTGTGCGCCAGCAACAAGTCGGCGTCGCAGAAAAACAGCATGTCACTTCGCGCCACCCGAACGCCCACATTCAAGCCCCAACTCTTGTTGAAAGCGCCGCCATTCACTACAAACATACGCTTGATGGAATGGTGCCAATCCGTACTGTCCAACGCGGGCACCGCATCCTGCTCAACGACAACAAGTTCCCAGTTGGGCATTTGCCGGTACCAGTCCAGAACAAATGACAGGTTTCTAAGCCGCGCCTGGGAATTGGCGCGGACAGTCACGATCATGGAAGTGCTTGGTATTTGCATGGACGCGCTCTGAGTTGACCAATTGCAGCAAGAGTCAATAAAACACCTGCTGGATGCCACAGTTTATGCGCTATGCAGATACGGGGGATACCTCAGCCTGCTTGGGTTTAGGTTGCAATTGCGGATGTCAGGCTATATCAATAAGCAGACCCATAAACTTGTGGCGATATTATTGACGTTAGGAACTGGAAAATTAAACCATGAGTACAGCCTTCATAAGGCTTGCAGTCAACTTTTCGATTCAACAACACACCCAAGGATTGCCGCTATGCCGCTCGTCGTTTTCAACCAGAAAGGTGGAGTTGGAAAATCCACCATCACATGCAACTTGGCAGCCATCAGTGCCAGTCAAGGCCTGCGCACCCTGGTCATAGATCTGGATCAGCAGGGCAATTCATCGAGTTACCTGCAAGGCGACAGCGCAGATGAGAAGCAGCCCACCGTTGCGGGCTTTTTTGAAAACACCCTGAGCTTCAGCCTGCGCAACGTAACGCCCGATGAGTTCATCGTGACCACACCGCATGAAGGCCTGGACCTGATGCCGTCGAGCCCCGCACTCGACGAACTGCAGGGCAAACTGGAGTCACGCCACAAACTCTACAAACTGCGTGATGCTCTACAAAAACTGGGGGAGACTTACGATCGCATCTACATCGACACTCCGCCAGCCCTGAACTTCTACACGCGCTCAGCGCTGATTGCTGCCAGCGGCTGCCTGATACCTTTTGATTGCGACGAATTTTCCCGCAAGGCGCTGTACACGCTGATGGAAAACGTGGACGAAATCCGCGCCGACCACAACCCCGACCTGAGCGTCAAAGGCATTGTGGTCAACCAGTTCCAGCCCCGTGCCAATCTGCCC
>CAJBMJ010000347.1 GCA_903954045.1 uncultured beta proteobacterium
CTTGGCTTTTGGGTGTTGCTACAAGTTTAGTAGCTTCTTGCGCACGGAATACGGGGGTTACAGGCCGAAACGGCCTGTAAGCCAGCGTGGCCGCTGGCTTACTTTTCAGGTGCAAACGTCGCCGCATTCGCTATGCATTTGATAGCTGCTTGCGCACGTTTTTCGGGGGCCAGCGGCTTATTTGATCAAAATAAATGCCGGCAAGAGGGGTTTTTCCAGCGGGTACTTCGAATATGCCGTGCGGCATGGAGGAATGTTTAGCCACGGTTCAGTGGTCACTTGTCGTCCTATGATGGTGTGCTGTGTTGCTGCCCACCAATTCCGCCATGAGTTCTACAAAACGATCCGCCAGAGCCCATGACACGCTTGTTTATCGCTTGTCCGAAGTTCTTACCAAGCTCAATCAGGGCGAGTCGCTTGCCCCCCAAGCGCTTGCCGATGAATTCGGTGTGAACCTGCGCACCATTCAGCGCGACCTGAATGTGCGTTTCGCTGGGTTGCCACTGATCAAGGCAAACGGCCGATACAAGATGGATGAAGCGCACCTCGGCAAGCTCACAATCCGTGATATTGAACGGTTTGCCGCCTTCACTGGCGTCAGTGGTCTTTTTCCCGAGATGAGCGGGCAGTTTCTGAAAGAGGTCTTTGCTACCAACGCCAATGATGCGTGGCAGGTAAGAGGCCACCATTACGAAGACGTGCGGGAGCATCGCGCGATGTTTGTCGCCTTGGAGCAGGCGATTGTTCAAAAACGCACCGTTCAGTTCCGCTACTGCAAGACCAATGGTGACACCAGAGTCCGCATTGCGGTGGAGCCCTACAAGTTGATAAATCAAAAAGGCATCTGGTATCTGGCCGCTTGGGACGATGGAAAGCTGAAGTCTTTCGCCATTTCCAGAATCGAAGCTCTGCTGGTGGACGCGGAAACATTTGTTCCCAGGAAGCAAGTTGATAAAGAGTTGGCAGACAGTGATGGAATATGGCTTGGTACAGCGCGCCACCGCGTGCTGATTCAAGTCAGCAGTCAGGTCGCGACATTCTTTCAGCGGCGCAACCTGCTCCCCAATCAGGTGATTGAAAAAGAGACTGCCGGGGGCGGCATCTTGGTGGCAAGCACCGTCGTACACATCGACGAAATTCTGCCGATCATTCGGTATTGGATTCCGCATGTTCGAGTTCTGGAACCGCCGCATTATCAACAAATCCTAGAACAAGGGTTGGCAGACTACTTGAAGCAAACGGCACGGGTGAGCTGATTTTTGTTGGAGAAAAGAGTCGTTCAAAACGACATCACCTGTCACCCGGCACGACTATCTTCCCCTCATGGCGCTATTGCCATGAAAGGAAACTCGATCATGTTCTGGATATTTATGGCTTTCGCAGGTTTGATGGCTTTTGCAGTGACCCTGGGGCAAATCTCGGTCTGGTTTGCATTGCTCAAGTTGGCTTTGATGGTGGCGGTCGGCGTGATCGTCGTCATGGGCATTGCGCTGATCTTTCGTCGCCCGAAGCAGAAGGAAAGCCAATGATTCGGATGTATGCTTTGCACCAAGTTAATCCAATAACGATCAAGGGGATCCCATGTCAGCAAAAGTATTGACGCCAGCGCAAGCTAATCTTGAACTGTTCATATTGAGTTCAGAGGCAGAAGCCATGTCGAGCAGCGACTTTTACGCTTGGCTTAAAGAGCGTGGCTTGCCTGACGAGGCTGCCATTCGACTTAAGGCCGTTGCCGAAATCACCGCAGAGGTTGGAAAGCGGGTGATCAATGTCGGCAAGATGATCCTCATAAAGATCATGGAGTTCGCGAAGGCGCATGCCAATTTGGCAATTGGTATCGCAATCGGTGCCGCCATTGGGGCCTTGGTCGGCGCGATTCCTTGGATAGGATGGATTCTTTCGCCAGTCGCCACCTTGATTGGTGTTTCCGTTGGCGCATTGGCTGGCCATCGCCTCGATAAAGCCGACGCTGGCACGCCACAAAATTCAGGCCTTGTCGCCATTGGGCAAGACATCATTGAGATTGCCACTGCTTTTTTCAAATTGCTCGTGGACATTCTTACGTTGACGCTTGATGCAAAGGTGTTGCGAGGGATTTAGTTGTCGTTTTCATTGCTGTTCCGTAGCGTCAAGCCGTATCACTGCCAAGAGAGTTCAAATGTCTGCTCCGTCCAAAGTTACCAAAACCCAGTTACTCAAGTTGATTGATGATTTGGAGAAGAAGCCGGAGGACAAAGGTCGAATCCTGGGCGACATCGGCATCACCGTAGTTGGCGCGGGCCTGGGCGTTGCGGCGGCGGGAACGGTAGCCGCAGCGGTGGGTGCAACATCCATTTTTGGTGTCACTTCTGCGGCAGGCTGGCTCGGATTAACTGTTGTTGCCGCAACACCTGTCGGATGGATTCTCGGCGGCGCAGCCGCAGCAGGAGCCGCAGCCTACACTGTATCGCGATTGATCCGCAATGGTGGCATGTCGGAGGGCAAGAAAGCCGAGCTTTTGAATCGGTACCGCGAAGAGGCGCGACTTGTTGCCGCCAAAGAGGAGGCTGGAAGTATTGCCGACAGCGACCGAACCAGATTTATTGTTGCTCTGCGGGAACTTATTTCCAAAGATGTCATTCCACCTGATGTCGCCTTTCGCTTTATCGAGCAGGTGGAGCGCGGTGGATTGCCAATTTCGCAGGCTTTTGCACTAATCAGTGATCTGCTGAGTGAAGTTGATCTGGGTGCAAGTCCAGCGCCCGCAGTTCAAGAGAATGATGGGCCTTCTAGCGCTGCGCCACAGGTTGAGGCGGCATCGCCAAATGTGGCGCAGGACAAGCGGCCAAACGATGTTGAGAAAGTTGTTGGCGATGAAATGCGATTTAAGGCAAAGCTCGCTATTGGCGAGAATGCTTACGCAGAATTGCGCAATGCCAACGCCGTTCGTAAGTATTGGGATCTTTTTGGGGCTGTGGGCGGCGGTGCAGCAATAGCCAAGTCATCCATTGTTGCGTCGACATTTTTCGTGCCACATGGTGTTCTCGGTTTGATTGGTTTGGGCACGGCTGTTACACCTGTCGGCTGGGTTATCGCAGCCGCAGCCGTTTCAGGCGGCGCTTGGTTTGGGATCATGCATGCCTTGGGCGGCGCAACCGGGAGCCGGGTCACAGTCATTCCCAAATGCATTAACACGCCGCTGGACATCATTGGTACAAAGCTGTTCGACCTGATGATGCCATTGGCGCTCAAGGTCGCCCATGCAGACGGGCATATATCGGACCAGGAACGTCAATGCATTCGAAACTACTTCGTCAATGAGTGGGGATACGATCAAACTTTTGTTGAGGCAGGTATTGCGCTTATAGAACCAAGACTTGATCAGTTCAAAATCACCGGCGTCGCCGATGAGCTTATCGCCTACAAGAAGTCAAACCCGGACTGTAACTACGCTGTTATGTCCAAGGATTTGGTGGATTTTCTCAAAGAGGTGATGGAGTCCGATGGTGTGGTCGACGAGCGAGAGGACTTGGTGCTAAAGCGCGTGGAGGGGATATTTGCGGAAGCGGCGCGTAAATCTTTCGGTGAGGGCTTTGCCGTTTTCAAGGATGGTCTGACTTCGAAGGTGAAGAGTGGTGCGCAAGCTGTGACTACCGGTGCACAAACCCTTGGTTCGTCAGCAGTTTCCAAAGCCGATGCAATTTCGAAATCAGAAGCCTTTGGGAATTTGAAAGAAGGCATGGGGAAAGGTGCTGATGTTGCGTCTGCCTCCATTCGCAGCGCAGCCGGGAAGGCAGCAAAAGCGGCTACTGCATTCTCTTTGAAGTTCAAGAAGTGACGGCTACGGTCTTGTCAAGAATGCGATTCAATTTTCAGAAATAGGGGGACTGCTTTGGAGCCAATTACTACTGCGACCGTGCTCGCCGGTTACTACACGTTCAAAGAATTAGCGAATGTTGTGGGAGAAATTAAAAGTGCGAGCCCAAAAATTGCCGACAACGCTAAGTCTCTGTGGAACAAAGTTTCGCGAAAAGGTGCAAATGTATCGGCAAAACCGACCGAATTTGGGGATGGAATAGCTTCAGGTTTGGCGGAAGACAGTGCAGTTGACGGAGTGGCTGTAGCCGACTTGCAGAATCAGGTGCGTGCAACTTTGGAGGTTACGAATGCGCTTGCTGAGCAAAGTGAACGCTTCGCAGACTTTGTTGAAGCAACTCGCCAGCATTTTGAAGCCACAGAGAAGCAAAATCGCAAACTCATTGAACGTCTGGATATGGATGAGTTGGCCATCAAGACTTTGGAAAAGCAAAATGATCTTTTGGCCAAGAGAGTTGAGTCAGACAGCGCGCTGATAAAGGGTCTTGAGTCTTATAACCTCCGACTTGTGAAAGATGTCGAAGTTGAACGGATGCGCGTAAACCGCCTAAATAACATCTGCATCGCCATCGGTGTGGTGGCTGTCGCCGGATTGGCGATGGCTGTGCGCCTCTCACTTCAGTAGTACAAGCAGGGTTTTTACTTTCGCTACCAAGAGAAACGACATCACCTGTCGCCACGAGCCAATAAGCTTGCTCCAGTAATTGATATTGGCAAGAGGTTTTTATGAACAGGCTTCCTTTGGCATTCGTGATTCTGTCGTTCGCTATTCAGTGTGGTGCTGAGCAACCGAAGAGAGTAGTTACCTATCAGACCCTTCCAGGGTCAACCACCAGAGACTGGCGTGCGCCGACAAAGGTTACGGAGGGGAGCTTTACCTACCAAACCCTTCCAGGCTCAACGACGCGAGACTGGCGCGCGCCTAGTTGGGTCACCAAGGACGGTTTGACCTATCAGACGATGCCCGGATCCACCGAGCGTGACTGGCGAGCACCATCTTTCAGGACCGAAAAGCGATAGTTTTTGCAGCGATGTGATGACATCACTCCCCCCGCCCACTGGCAGCACCGCTGACCATGGAAACCGTAGGCCGCTGCCCAGTCTTACGCACAACCCGAATAAGCCCAGCCTGTTCCAACCGCACCAGCGCAGCACTGGCTGCATCGCGTTCGACGTTGAGGGTTTGGAGGGCTTTTTGCGTCAGCTTGAACGGCTTGCCCTTGCCCATGCCGTGCAGCCACCACAGCGCAACGCCGACATGCAGGGTCTTGCCCTGCAATGACGCGGCGCTACCCAACCAGGCCAAGGGGATGGGGCCACGCAGGAAGAGCGCGGCTTTGGGGGCGTCGACCAGTTTGCCGGTGGTGGCATCAAGCTGCAGGCGCTTGACCGGTAGGTCACGGTCTGGGTCAAGGGTGGTATCCATAAAGAATTGTTAATAAGAATGTACGGGTGCGGTACCGCGCCGCAGGTGGGTGCGGTGTGGTGCCGCAGGTCAGGCCAGTGCGGGCTGGCCCAACAGGTGCATGACCTTGTTCCACATGACCACGCCGCGCTTGTCCATGTAGCGGTCGGGGTAGCGCACTTCTTTCACGTCGCTGCCCAGCTCAAAGCCGTCCAGCACGATGCGGCTGGCTTCCTGCATCAGTGCTTTTGTGGTGGTGATGGCCGCGTCCAGTTCATCCAGCGGGGCTTCGATCAGCAATGCGTCGTGAACCGGGGAACAGACACGAATGCCCGCCTCGGTCAGCAGGATGCTGGCAATGCGCAGCATCTCGGCACCATTGGCCTGCATGGGGAAATTGCGCAGGCTGCGGTCGTTGAGTTCGTCGCGAGTGTGGATTTGCCAGCCAAAGCCTGCCCACAGGCGGCCACCCAGCACCGCTTCGTCCACGGCGCTGTCTGACCACTTCCAGAACCGCCGGTAGGTGCGGCGGTGCAGTTCCAACAGTTGGCGGGCACGCGCTACGGGCTGGTTGATGCGCAGCGCCAAGCTGGCTTCACCCATGCCGTATTGCACCGCCAGCACGCAGGCTTTGAACTGTTCGCGCTCTGCTTCGTGGGTTTTCTTGGTGGCGGTGGCGGGCACGGCACCGGCTTGTATGGC
>CAJBMJ010000348.1 GCA_903954045.1 uncultured beta proteobacterium
AGACATTCATCGTCGTTTCCTTGAATTGGGTCTGGTGTTACGAATTACGAAGCCAAGGCACCATGCGTTGCAATAGCCCGTCTCGGTCCACAAAGTGGTGTTTCAGAGCAGCGCCCACATGCAAAGCTATCAGTCCAGCCATCGCAAAAGCACTGATCTCATGCCAAGGCTTGATCATTTCGGCCAAGTCCTTGTTGACGGCCACAAAATCAGGCAATGGCAATACCCCGAACAGCACGATGGGGAATCCGGCTGCCGAGCTGTAAGCCCAGCCCACCAAAGGAACGATCAGGAAAAGCGCGTATAGCAAACCGTGGGTCGCGTGGTAGGCCAGCATTTGCCAAGCTGGCATGGAGGCCACCACTTTGGCTGGCAATGCGGGCGGCGTGTGGGTCCATCTCCACACCAGGCGAAGAACCGACAACGTCAAAATCGTCACACCGGCCCACTTGTGCCAGTTATAGAGTTTGAGGCGCTGGGGTGAGAACGGCAAGTCCGTCATGTAGACACCCACGGCAATCATCATAAGCAGAGCAATTGCCAATACCCAATGCAAAAGTACGGAGACCGGGTGGTAACTGGCGTTAACGGATTTGCTGTTCATGGCCGCAAGTTTAGGAGCGGGCATGCGCAAGCAATTTCAAATAACTTGTCGCTTCAATTCATTATTTTTGAACTGGAATTCAATATGAATTCAAGGAATCTGACCAATCGAGTGGAACTTCAGCGCTTTGAGAGAAGAGTTCCCGGCTAAATGCCGATCAATACCGGCGCTTCTTCTGCGTTAGGGGTATTTCTCCCCGCAGGCGTTTCAGGTCCTCTGCGGTGAAATCATCGCTATCGGAATCGGCATTGTTGTCGGCCGCTCGATCTTGGCCCATTGTTTCGGGCTGTGAAGGATACTGTTTCTGTCCGCGCCCACCACGCGGGCCCCGCCCGTTGCCCCTTCTGGGTCTAGGCTCCCGCTCAGGCGTGCGCTTGGCGGGAGCCTCTACAAAGTAGGGAGCGAGGTGGGGCAAGGTGGGCTCAACGTCTATCCGGTAGTGGTGACCCGAGGCCAGTTTGATCGAAAGCACATTTCCCGTGAGCATTCCGTGCCCTGAAGCTACGTAACCCCCAGTGTGGGTTGCATGACCAAACACCAGTACCTGTCGTCCCCACTGCTCCCTGGGCACACTGTCAAACACTGCTGCCTCTTCCACGTCGGCCAACTTCTCAACCAAGGTGAACTTGTCATCCTGCTTGTCATAAAAGAGCGCCGCATTGCGTTGATCGGTAACAAACGCCCCTACAGCTTCGCTCCGCTGCACCCGGGAATCCAATTCGGCTAAGTAGCGAACCTGGAATTCTTCGGCGGCCAGGGAAAGGCCTTCAGGGGGACGGGCGTTCATAGAGGATTTGAATCAATTGGGGGTCTCAATTTTAAATTGTCCCGAACGCAGCTACTGGCTGCCCCCGAGCCGTGCAGACATCGCATCCAGCGTTTCGTACAAAGTCTCGGCAATATCCAGCCCGATATCAGACTCCAGTTGGGAATAAATGGATTCAATCCGCGGAGCCAATCGGTCCGCCAAGCGTTGCCCCTTGGCAGACACTGAAACCAGCACCCGCCGCTGATCGCCCTCCATACGCTCCCGGGTTACCAGTCCGAGGTCTTCCATTCGCGCCAAAATTCCGACCAAGCTGGCACTGGACAAACAACAAATTTCAACGATATGCCTGGGCTCCAGAGGGCCATCGCCCAACAAGGCCCGAAGTACCCGCCATTGCTGCTCTGTAACACCAGCTTCATTGAGCATTGGACGAAACCGGGCCATCACAAGTTCTCGCACCTGCAACAGCACCAGCGGCAGGTTGCGACGTGGCAAAGAGATTTTGGGATTCGACATGGGCTGGAATTATCAATGAACCCAAGAATTTGATTTCTCAGCAAAGTACAAAAATAACCCGTCCACACGCTTGACTTACTAACATGTAAGCAATCATAATTACTTACATGTGAGCAGGAATTCAGAGCATGGACAAAAACGCGTACCCGACATTTGACTTTTCCCCTTGGAGCCTCTCCGGAGTCGTGTACGGGGCATTGTTGAACTCCACACAGCAATTGCTCGAATTGGGGGAAGCGGTCAATGAGAGCCCCTACAAGGCTCCACCAAAGTTTCCGGTACTTCAGGTCCGTCCAAGAAATACCCTGTGCAAGTCAGGTAGCGAAATTGCGATTCCCGACGAACCGGGGCTGGTGAATGTTGGCGTGTCGCTTGGAATCATCATCGGAAAGGTCGCATGCAAGGTTTCTGAAGCCCATGCCAGCGCCGTCATTGCAGGTTATGTGCTGGTGGCCGAACTTGGCTTGCCCTGCGAAAGCCACTACCGCCCAGCCGTCCGCTTCATGGCACGCGACAACTTTACGGTGATCGGTCCCGTAATCGCAGCCCAGCACCTGGATTCACCAGACGCCCAGTCTGTGATCATTCGCATTGATGGCACGGAAGTCGCGAATTGCCTTGATGGCAATCGGGTTCGCAACGTTGCGGCCCTGATTGAAGCCGTGACCGAATTCATGACCCTGCAGCCCGGGGATGTTTTGCTGTTGGGTGCCTGCGGGCCTTCGGTCAGGGCAAGTGCCGGACAAGCCGTTTCCGCGGAAATGCCAGGCCTGGGCACATTGAACTTCAGCCTAACGCAAGAAGGTTCGATCACCAAAACTGCAACTGGGGTACACGCTCAAACTACGGCGCATATAACCCGCACACCGACAGCGCGTGTAGCCTATGCAGGTGGCGTACACACGGCCACCCCGCACCCGCAAGGGCTTCAGTTAGCTGACGGGCGAGTGCTGCAAGAGAAAGATGTCCAGTGGCTCCCCCCAATTGAAGTGGGCACCATACTGGCGCTGGGACTGAACTACGCGGACCATTTAAAGGAACTGAGCAAAGAACTTACGGTCACCTCCAAGGATGAACCATTGGTGTTCATGAAAGGTCCGGGCTCTTTGGCTGGCCACCGGGGCCTAACGCGTCGCCCAGCAGGGGTGCAATTTATGCATTACGAATGCGAGCTGGCGGTTGTCATTGGCAAAACGGCAAAGAACGTTAAACGCGAACATGCAATGGACCATGTGGCAGGCTATACCGTCTGCAATGACTACGCCATTCGTGACTACTTGGAAAACTGGTATCGACCCAACTTGCGGGTAAAGAATAGGGATGGAGCGACAGCATTGGGGCCATGGTTCATACCTGCATCCATGGTTGCCAATCCGCACGCACTCGCACTGAGCACACGCGTCAACGGCAAGCTGACCCAGGACGGTTCCACTGCCAATATGGTTAATGACATCCCCGCCCTGATTGAGTACCTCAGCAGCTTCATGACCCTTCAAGCTGGTGATGTCATTCTGACCGGCACGCCGGAGGGCGTGGTCAACGTCAATGAAGGCGACGAAGTGGTGTGTGAAATTGAAGGCATAGGTCGCCTCGTCAACACCATCGTGGGCGACACCCTGTTTGGCCGTTAATTCAGCCTCAATACCCATCCCAAGGAGCACCCTTTCATGCGCATCGATCACTTGATCAACGGCAAACCAGTCAGCAGCCACCAGTACTTTGAGACCGTCAACCCGGCCACCCAGGAGGTTTTGGCAGAAGTCGCCTCTGGAGGGGCCTTTGAAGTCAACGCAGCGGTACAGGCCGCACACGAAGCGTTTCCTGCATGGGCCGCGCTGCCTGCGCCTGACCGCGCCAAAAAGATCCGAGCCCTGGGCGAACTCATCGCCAAGCACGTGCCGGAAATCGCTCAAACAGAAACCAAAGACACCGGGCAGACCATTTCCCAAACCG
>CAJBMJ010000349.1 GCA_903954045.1 uncultured beta proteobacterium
GCGTTGCACAAACTGAACCAAAGCCTCTTCAATCGGTCGATACACCGTGACAGCAGCCCGGCTGGCGGCCTTGAAGCGCTCCAGAAGCGCCAGCGTTTCCTTGTGCAGTGCGCCCGTTTCCAGCACGAAAATGCTGATTTCTAGCTCCAGGCTGTTGATCAGGTGGCTGATAACTACGTCTTCTGCACCAAGACTCGAAGCCTGGGTCACCGTGCTAGCAGCACCCTGCGCACCCGCATACTGCGCTGCTGCCTGCGCAAGCACGCCCCGGGCCTCGGCCAATTTGAGGATGTATTCACTGCTTGGCGCGGCATTGCGCGTGATGGCGCTGCCAGCGGCTTGCTCCTGAGGCGCAAAGCGGCTATTCACCACTGAGGTTTGTTCGTTCATGCGGCAATTCCTTCCCTGGCGAAGTGGGGGTGTACGGTGACAGCGTCTCCCTGGTAGAAGCCACGGTAACGGTCAAATTGGCGTTGCGCAAAGTCGATGTTCTGGTCGGCGCGCAGCACGGCTACGTCAAAGCCTGTGCGCTCCATTTGCACCAATTGGTCAATCAGCACGTCGCCTGTAGCGCGCAACTCGCCGTTAAAGCCCAGACGGCGGCGCAGCAGGAAGGCCTGGCTGTAGGCACGGCCGTCGGTGAACTTGGGGAAGTTCAAGTCGATGCGGGTCACACCGTTCAAGTCCAGCGAGCGTGGGTCTTCGGTGTTGGCAATTTCCAGGAACTTCTGACCTGCAGCCCCGGTGGAATATGCGTTATCAGCTATTAATTTCATAGTAACTCCATCGCCTTTCGTCAGGCTTCCTGCGCATCTCTGGCGTAGCCGCTGGTCTTGGGTAATGCGTGCAGTTCCTCGTGTTTGTCAGACAAGCGGGCGCTGTTGGCAGCCACCTTGAATGCGTCAAAGCCGATGCGCTTGACACAGTCAATAAAGGTTTCGCCGTCATTGCGGTACACACGGTAGGTGTCCAGAAGCGCTTCAATCACGCCTGGTACCTCCAGCGCTCCGAAGGCCGGTCCAACTACCTTGCCGGGCACCGCATCGCCGCTCAAGTCGGAACCGTCAGAGCCTCCAACGGATACCTGGTACCACTCCTTGCCGTCTTTGTCGACGCCCAGAATGCCGATGTGGCCGCTGTGGTGGTGGCCGCAGGAGTTGATGCAACCGCTGATGTGCAGGTCGATCTCGCCCAGGTCATGCAGCTCGTCCATGTCCTGGTAGCGCTCGGTGATTTGGGCAGCAATCGGGATGGACCTTGCATTGGCCAGTGCGCAAAAGTCGCCACCGGGGCAGGCAATCATGTCGGTTAGCAGGCGCACATTGCTGCGCGCCAGACCGGCATGGCTGGCCGCCACCCACAGGGCGGGCAAGTCTTCTGCACGTACCCACGGAAGGAGCAGATTCTGGTCGTGGGTTACGCGCAGTTCGCCTGCACTGAACTCGTCGGCCAGTGCTGCAGCAGTGTCAAGCTGATCGGCACTGGCGTCACCGGGCGCCTGTCCCAGACGCTTGTAGGAAAGCGTCACTGCGCGCAGTGCCGGATTCTTGTGCAGTGCCACGTTTTGCTGCAACCAACGGTCATAGTCTTTCTGGCGTTCTGCAGGAATTGCTACAAGTTTGATAGCTTCTTGTGCATATGCGGTAAGCGCTGGAGGCACAAAACATGCCGTAACGCGGTCCAGTTCCTCTTGTGGGATGGTGTGCGGAGCACCGTCGCGGGCAATGATCTGCTGGTACTCGTCTTCTACCTCGTCGATGTAGCGCTGGCCTTCGGCCTTCACCAGAATCTTGATGCGCGCCTTGTACAGATTGTCGCGGCGGCCCCAGCGGTTGTACACACGCACCACCGCTTCGAGATAGTTCATGATCTGGTTCCAGGGCAGGAAATCGCGAATCAGGCTGCTGATGACGGGTGTGCGCCCCATGCCGCCGCCTACGAATACGCGAAAACCCAGCTCATCCGCTTCGTTTTTGATGAGGTGCAGGCCCACGTCGTGCCAGCGCACGGCGGCGCGGTCGTTGGTAGCGCCGGTAATCGCAATCTTGAACTTGCGGGGCAAAAATGCGAACTCTGGGTGCAGGGTGCTCCACTGTCGGATGATTTCAGCAAACGGCCGTGGATCGGCAATTTCGTCTGGCGCTACACCAGCTAGCTCATCGCTAGTGATATTGCGGATGCAGTTGCCGCTGGTCTGGATGCCGTGCATGTTCACGCTCGCCAACAGGTCCATCACGTCGGCGCTTTTGGCCAGGGGAATCCAGTTGAACTGCACGTTCTGGCGGGTAGAGAAGTGGCCAAAGCCCACAGGCAGGTGCGTGGTCCCCCACGTTGCCTGGGTGCCGATGGCTTTGTCAAACACCTCTTTGCTGGGGTGATCAAATTCACGCGCAATGCGTGCCAGCACACGCATCTGGGCGCTGGACAACTCGCCGTACGGCACTGCTACGCGCAACATAGGTGCATACCGCTGGATGTACCAGCCGTTTTGCAGCCTTAAGGGGCGAAAGTCGTCGTCGCTGAGTGTTCCTGCCAGGTTGCGTTCGAGTTGGTCCCGGTGTTGTGCGGCACGGGCACGGACAAACTGACGGTCAAATTCTGTGTATTGGTACATGGCGCTAAAAATCTACAGGGCAATGAGTTTGAGACCGGCATACGCCAGCAGGAGGGATAGCAGTGAGCGGATGACACGTTCCGGCGTTTTGAACATCAGGTGTGAGCCAATCCAGATGCCGGGGATCGAGCCTGCCAGCAGCTTGGCCAGCATTGGCCAGTCCACCGAGCCGAGTGACGCGTGGCCCATACCTGCCACCAGGGTTAGCGGCACGGCGTAAGCAATATCTGCCGCCACAATGCGTGGCAGCGGCAGCAAGGGGTACAAAAGCATCAGCACAGTCACACCGATGGCTCCAGCTCCCACCGAGGTGAGCGTCACAAGCGTACCAATCAGCGCTCCAAAAAGCAGCGGCAATGCCCAGTGGCGTGGGCGTGAGGCTTGAAATTCCTGGCCTTTGACCACGCTGGTGGGTGCGGTTTTCCCGCGCAACGCCTTGTACAACGTGGCTGCGGCAGTCATCAGCAGAGCAAAGCCTAGCGTTGTTGTCATCAGGCGCTGAACTTCGGGGCTGGTCGCCCCCAAAGTGTGGAGAACGTAGAGGGTGAGCAGCGCGGCAGGAATGCTGCCAGCAGACAGATTGAGCACCACCGGCCAATCAATGTGCCGCGATCGTGCCAGCTTGATAGTGCCGCCCATTTTGGTGAAAGCCGCAAACAGCAGGTCAGTTCCTACCGCCAAATAGGGCTTCACGCCGAAGAAGAAAATCAGAATGGGGGTCATGAGCGAGCCGCCGCCCACGCCGGTCAGACCGACCACCAGTCCAACAAAGAACCCCGCAAAGACAAACGCCAAATCATGCATGGCCCGGACTTTAGGGATTACTTGATATATTGAAAACTATTTTTTTGCTATTTCTATATTCCAAAAACGGAATATAGAACGAGATAGACCAAAAATTTGAACCAATGTATTGAGGCTCTACAACCAGGCTCTAAGCAGAGTCGACTCCAGTTCCTGTGTACATGCGGCGGCGTCCACTTGCATGCACGCCGAAGTGTCCGGAATATGGCTCTCCCAGCCTGCCTGAGGGTAGTCAATGTCCTTGCGACGCATCAGGGTCTGGCCCTGCGCCAGGCCGTCGGTGGCCACCCGAATCCGGCCCTCTTCCAATTGGAACAGCTCGGGACGCGTCAGATAGATAAATGCGAGCACATCGTGTCCGAAGCAGCCGTGGATCTTGGCAATTTCAGCATGCCGGTCTCCGTAAAACGTGGCGTAAAAATTCACCGCGTGTAAAAGTGTGTCCGTGGCAATATGCTGGTGGTGGTCGGCCACTCTCTTGAAGAGCGATACCGGAACAATCACCCGATGGGTCACATCGAGGCCCACCATGGTGAGCTTCCAACCTGCGGTAAATACGAGGTCTGCCGCATGAGGATCATTCCATATATTGGCTTCGGCCACGGGTGACACATTGCCCGGCTCTGACACCGTGCCTCCCATCACAATGACTTCCTTGAGTAACTGGGGCAGGTGGGGTTCCAGTTTCAGTGCCGCGGCGAGATTGCCCAGGGGACCCACTGCAACCAGCGTGATTTCTCCCGGGTGGCTGCGTGCCATATCGACAATGAACTGGGCTGCCGGTCGGGGGTCAGCAACGGCGTTGACCGATTGACGGATGCGCAAATTCCCCAGGCCATCAGCCCCGTGGATAAAGTCTGGCGGTGCCTCGCCGGGCTTGACCCATGGCGTCCCAATTCCTTGACTTACCGCAATCTTTTGATTGGCGATAGCAGTCAGGTAGAGCGCGTTGGTTGTAGCCTGCTCCACCGTGACATTGCCAAAGGTCGTGGTGATACCCAGCATGTCAACGTTGGGATGCGCCAGCGCGTAGTAGAGCGCCATGGCGTCATCCACGCCAGGGTCGGTATCAAAGATCACTTTAAAGGGTGCATTCATACAGACGCCTTAGTTCATGCCGCAAAAGCTGCGCAGTGCCTGAATGCTCTCCGTAGAAAATTCAGCTTGTGCAGCAAGAAAAACCTCTATCTCGGCCTTCGTCGGAATGCTGGATTGCGCGCCAAGCCGGGTGCAGGCGAGGGCGCCGGCAGCGCTTGCAATTCGGAGCGCCTCAGGCATGCTGGAACCCAGGCTCAAGGCTGCTGTCATGCTGCCGCAAAAAGTGTCTCCTGCCGCAGTGGTGTCCACGGGGGTGACCTGAAAAGCCGGTTGAAAAAAATGTTCTCCCAGGTGCCTTACGCAGCAACCTCTGGAGCCCAATGTCACCACCACGGTAGAAATGTTGAGGCTATCCAGACATTGCGCAATGCTGCCTGCGTGATGGGTCAGAGCGGCTAATTCCCCCTGATTGACCACCAACACGTCAATATTGGAAAGTAGTTCCGCAGGAAGCGCTTGAGCAGGCGCAGCATTCAGCACGACACACACCCCGCTGCTGCGGGCAGTATTTGCGTAAGCCACTACGGTTGGCAGCGGAATTTCCAGTTGAAGGAGCAGGTGAGAAACGTTGCTCAGAGCGGGGAGGTGTTCTGGCCTAAGTTCAAAATTCGCACCAGGTGCCACAGTGATGGCGTTCTCACCGTCTGCCGAGACGCAAATGAAGGCCGTGCCGGTGGGTTCCGATTCGCTCCGAACGAGTTCCAGCGCTACTTTGGAGCCACGCAGGGATTCTTCAATCGGAGTGGCGAAACTATCGCTTCCCAGAGCGACCAGCATTTGTGTGGGCACACCCCCGGCACGGGAACTGGCAATGGCCTGATTGGCGCCTTTGCCGCCAGGGAAGGTTTGGAAATCGCGTCCCAGGACGGTTTCTCCAGGCTGTGGAATATGGTCCGCGCGAACCACAAAATCCAGATTGGCAGAGCCAGCC
>CAJBMJ010000350.1 GCA_903954045.1 uncultured beta proteobacterium
AGGCCCAACCGCAGCGCCAGCATCCGCAACCAGCGCCCCCTTGCCCGATGGGGTTCGGCTGGTTTTGACGCTGCCCGACAGCCACCCGATGGCAGGCACTTTGCAACGCGACTGGGCGCGACCCGGTCTGACCCCTTCAGCACAATGAAGCCTGGTCAACGCTCACACCAATCAGGGGCCGCTATTCTGGTGGCCATGCTGACGGTCACTCTGGTGGCTTCACTCAGTGCTGCAGCGCTCTGGCAACAATGGCGTGGAACCGAAGTGGAAAGCGCCGAACGCGCGCGGCAGCAATCGGCCTGGATACTGCAGGGTGCACTGGACTGGGCACGCTTGATCCTGCGCGAAGACGCCCGCAGTGGCGGGGTGGACCACCTGGGCGAGCCATGGGCTGTAGGGCTGGAAGAAGCCAGGCTCTCCAGCTTTCTGGCGGCGCGCGGCAGCACGGTGGACGATCCTGCGCTGGAGTTGTTTCTCTCGGGTCGCATGACAGATCTGCAATCGCGGCTGAATGTGCGCAACCTGGTGCACGACGACAAGATTCACCCGCCAACCCTGAACGCGTTCGCGGTGCTGTTTGACAACCTGCAGTTGCCCCGCCAGGAACTCGCGGTGCTGGCCAACAACCTGGTTGCGGCGCTGGGAACATCCGCTCAGGCGCCGCTGATGCCGGGAAAACTGGATCAACTGACCTGGCTGGGCCTCTCACCCCAAAGCCTGGAGCGGCTTCGGCCCTATGTCACCCTGCTACCGGAGCGCACGCCGGTCAACATCAATACCGCCAGCGCCCTGGTACTGCACGCAAGCGCCGCCGGGCTTTCCATGGCCGACGCGCAGGGGATGGTGCAAATGCGCAACCGCGCCCACTTCACCAGTGTGGCGCAGGCACTGGAACAATTGCGCCAGAAACCCAAAGGACTGACCGATGCGGAGCATGGCGTGGGCTCACGTTTCTTTGAGGCCAAGGCTCGCTTGCGAAGCGGTACTTCCGCCTTGCAGGAACAGGCTGTATTGCAGCGCGACGGTCAGACGCTGACCGTGCTGTGGCGCGAACGCAGCGCCGCAGTGGCCAGCAGCAGTGGTTCGTCCCTACAATGACCGGCTCCACCATGCCCAGCCTTGTCATTGCCCTTCCCTTAGCCGCGCTCACTGCCCAGTCGCAACTCGACTGCGTCTGGCTGAACGACGACGGCAGCTATGAAGCCCGGCCGGGCCAGCGCTTGGACGCGCTGAAAATTGGCGGAGCAGGCCAGGCGCAGGCCATTGCGGTGGTGCCTGTGGAAGCCCTTTCGTGGCACAAAGTTCAACTCCCCGCGGGCACCCGCAAGGCCAGTGCCTCGCGACTGCGCGCTGTGCTGGAAGGCTTGCTGGAAGACCAGTTACTCGACGATCCAGCACAGCTGCACTTTGCGCTGCAGGCCGAACCCTCGGGCTCTGACGGCGTATGGGTGGCGGTGTGTGAGCGTGCCTGGCTGTCGGGCGCACTTGCCCAACTTGGTGAATCCGGGTTGCGGGTGCAGCGCATTGTTCCCCATTGGGCACCGACTGGCTCTTCCGGCCAGACCAGTTCAATCCTGTGCGTCACCGGAACGCCTGAAATGCCAACGCTGGTGTGCGTCGATGCACAGGGCGTGCGGCTTTTGCCCGCCAATGCAGCCAGCCTGGCGCTGGTCAATCCCGACCGCTTGGGATCATGGCAATTCGAGGCAGAGCCCGCAGTGGCGGCATTTGCAGAGCAACTGCTGCAGGCGCCTGTCACAGTGCAAACCCGTGCAGAGCAGTTGCAACGCGCTACCCAGACAGACTGGAACCTGGCCCAGTTCGATATGGTGCAAGCCCATGCAGGGATTTCCCGTGCAACCGAGGCGGGCCGCGCGTTCCTTTCAGGTCCGCGCTTCAGAACCGCTCGCTGGGCGGCACTGGCGGCTCTGTTAATTCATCTGGTGGGATTGAACGCCTGGGCCTGGACGCAGCAGCGCCAGGTTGACGATTTACGCAAGCGCATCAACAGCACGTTGCAAACCACCTTCCCCCAAGTGCAGGTGGTGGTGGACGCGCCTTTGCAGATGCAACGCGAACTTGCCACCTTGCAGCGCGCCAGCGGCCAGGCATCCGGACGCGATCTGGAGCAAATTTTGGCATCGTTTGGTGCGGTAGCGCCCGCCAATGCTGCACCAGCCGCTATTGAATTTGAAGCAGGCGAACTCCGTTTGCAGGGTCTCAAAGACCTGCCACAGCAGACCGAAGCCTTGCAAGCTGCATTGCTGCCCCAAGGCCTGGCAGTTCGGGCAGACGGTGGAGCGCTGGTGATCAGCCCCCAGAAGCGTCCCTGAAGAACACCATGCAAGCCCGCACGTCACCCCTGCTCCAGTCCTTGCAAAGCCTGTGGCTCCAGCGCCCCCCCCGTGAACGTGCCATTCTGGGCACTGCCGCAGCATTTTTGGCAGCCGTGCTGTTGTGGACCGTGGCCCTGAGCCCGGCACTGCGCACCTTGCGCCAGGCCGAAGCCAGCCAGCAAACGCTGCAGACCAGTTTGCAAAATATGCTGCAGATGCAGGCCCAGGCCAAGGGTCTG
>CAJBMJ010000351.1 GCA_903954045.1 uncultured beta proteobacterium
AGCCACCCTGATCACGGCCGCCATGAGCCCAGAACAGACCTTCAAGGAGCTTGGACAAATCACCCGATCCCTTCACGAAGCCATGGGCGAGCTTGGGCTTACGCAGGGGTTGATCGACATTGCCCATGAAATTCCAGATGCGCGCGACCGACTGAGCCATGTGGGTCAGAGACCGAGCAGGCGGCCACCCGTGTGCTGGACCTGATTGACGTGGCGCAGCCCGCCTGCCACCGCTTCAAGACCGGCAGCCAGGCCATGGCCGCAGATGTTGAAGCCATACGCAAACGTGCGCAGGGGCGTGCTGATAAGGCGGATGACGTGATGGCGGCGGCGCAGATGTTCAGCACCGAGGCCGCCAGCTTTGCTGATGCCCAAAACGCGGTCTTGAGCGACATCATGATGACCCAGGACTTTCAGGACCTGTCTGGGCGGGTCATTAAAAAGGTCATTTCCATCATCAGTCACACCGAGCAGCAACTGCTGAGCCTTTTGATGCATAGCACGCCTGAGCACCTGTGCATGGAGCGAGCCCAGGTCGGGTTGGCCGGTCCGCAGGTGCCCGACCAAGCGTTACAGCAAGACGATGTTGACAGCATGCTGGCGTCCCTCGGCTTTTAAACACACCGTTTATTTAAGGATATGCAAATGCCCGAAATGGGCGACGTCGAAACAACGCAGCGATTGCATTCGCTCGAAACGCATGAAGGTTGGGTCCCGTTGCACGTCATTGCGATGACAGCAAATGCAATGAAAAGCGTCCGCAAAGCTTGCATGGAAGCTGGCATGGATGATTTACTGTCAAAGCCCAATGAGTGCGCTATGCTGGCTGCTGTTTTGGGTGCCTTTAAAAAGGAGAGCGGCTGATCCTTACGGTGCGCGTAAATTCGCTACCTGCTTGGCAACACCCTGCGCAATAGATAGTAGTTGAGCAAATGGAATCGGTTTGGCCAGTACTTCTACGCCGGTGGGCACACCACCACGGGCTTTCACTTCATCCGCATCCAGGCCGCTGACCACGACCATTTTGGTTTGTGCCATTTCAGGGGATTGGTTTAGCACGCGAAGCATGGCAAAGCCATCCATTCCGGGCATGTGCAGATCGGTAATCAGCAAATCCGGCCCGCCACGGCCCATGTGAAGCAGCGCCGAAATGGCGTTGTCCATGAGGGTGAGCTCCATGGGAATGGTCCAACGCCCAAGCTGTGTTTCATACAGTCGAAGCAGGCTGGGATCGTCTTCCACGACCATGATGCGCATGCGGCGGGGACTAGACGCGATGACGACCGTGGGCCCCGAAAGCACCGCCGCTGCAGGTTTTTTGTGCAGCAAGCTATCAACCGAGTCGCGTAGTACACGACGGTGTCCACCGGCAGTTTTCCAAGCCTGAAGTAAGCCGCTTTCCACCCAAAGTTGCACGGTGCCCACCGACACGCCCAACAGCGTTGCGGCCTGGCGGGTTGTACAGAAGGACTTTTCAACGGCAGTCGGTTGCATGGTCGGTAAGTTCTGTTTGGCTACTAACTGATGTCAATAAAAGCGATATCTTATTGCTTATTTCTATATTTTGTTGAATCAGGGCGGGTATATTCCCCGCCCTTGGGGCGCTCTGCTATTTGGCGAAACGCAGTGAGCCATATGGGTTCCCGGGATCCGGATACTCCGCCCCTCTGGGGCGGGGTTCTTCGGTGGAGTGGCGCACTTCTTTCAACAACCGGTCTTTCTCGGCACCCAGCATGCCCTTGAGCACCAGCCAGTTGGATGCGTGGTCACTGCGGAACGCCGTGCATTTGCCACTGTCAGGGCTGGAGCAGGCAGATCAAGAACCGCTACTTCCGGTTTCAGCCGTGGAGTCTTTCCCGGCCGAAATTCCAACGACTCCCTTCGCCCCTCTGGAGCAGCACCCGCTCGTTGCCTCGTTCACTTTACGCGTAGAAGGACAACAGCGGAGCCTTGACTGACGCTGTCGTTTTGCCTTGCTCAACTCAAGGCCTAGCCGCCAACGCCGCGCGCACAGCTTCCACGCGTTTGCGGTTTAGGCCACGGTCACCTTTGCCAATGCGGGAGGCAGAGCGCACTTGGATGACGTTGGTCGCAGGGTCAAACCAGAACTCGACGTCGTCTACAAATTTCATCAGTGGCGTGGTGTATTGGGCATAAAGGTAGTCGGGGGTGCTGGTGATGAGCTTGGCGCCTTCCATGCCTTCGACAATCGCTTTGATCTTGGCGATGGTGGCATGGCCGTCGCCGCGCAGCGCCAAGGGGTCAATGGTGGAGTACTGCCGCTGTGGGTGGTCGGGGTATAGGCCGGCCTGGCTACTGACGCTGTTGTTGGTGGCCGATAGGCCTTTGAGCTTGCCCTGGTGTACGCCCAGGTCTGTTGGAGCAGTGCCTTGTAGCAGGCCCGATTGGCCAGCCGCAATGGCGCCCACTACCAGGACAATGAGCACGATGGCGAACCATTTGATAACCAGCATTGCGCGTTCTCCTGTGTGTTACGTTGTGATGGTTGCGAGTATCGTTCTGCACGCCGGCTACCTAGCCGCGATAGCTGTCGTAGCATTGACGCTGTTAGAGTGATGTTTCCCCAAATCCGTTGTCATGTAAGTTAGGAGCCACCTTGTCGCAATCGATTGGGCTTGTGTCTATTTTGGTAAAGGACTATGACGAGGCAATCGCCTTTTTCGTTGACGTCCTCGGCTTCGCCCTCATTGAAGACACACCGATACCAAAGCAAATGAAGCGTTGGGTTGTGGTCGCTCCTAATAGTGGCAGCGGTGCCCAGATATTGCTAGCGAAGGCATCTAATGACCAGCAGGCTCATTTGATCGGAAATCAGGCAGGTGGCCGCGTTTTCTTGTTTCTTTACACAGACGATATTGAACGTGATTACGCGGTTTATCAAAACCGTGGCGTCAAGTTTGTTCGAGGCAAGGTTCAGGAGCCTTACGGCACAGTGGCTGTCTTTGCAGACCTCTACGGAAATCAATGGGACTTAATCGAACTGGTCCATTCGCCGGTTCAATGAGAGGCCGCTTCAGCCCTTTACGGTCCTCCCGACTTCCTCACTCTCCGGCCAGAACGCAAAAAGGGGGTCTGAGCACTCGTCCGCTGTGCGAACTGCTATTCGATCCCATTGTTGCTGGCAGCGCTCGAGACGTGACAAATGTCCGTCACGCAAGCGGTCACCCGAATTACTTGCCCCCACCCAGCTTCAAAAAGTCGCCATCCTTGCCCAGCGACAGCAGGCCTGCTTGCGCGTAAATGCCCAGCTTGGCGCGAGTGTCGGTAATGTCCAGGTTGCGCATGGTGAGTTGGCCGATGCGGTCCAGCGGGCTGAATGGCGCGTCTTCCACCTTTTCCATGCTCAGGCGTTCGGGTGCATAAGTCAGGTTGGGTGACTCGGTGTTCAGAAGCGAATAGTCGTTGCCTCGGCGCAATTCCAGGGTCACGGTGCCGGTCACGGCGCGGGCCACCCAGCGCTGGGCGGTTTCGCGCAGCATGATGGCCTGGCTGTCAAACCAGCGGCCCTGGTAGAGCAGGCGGCCGAGTTTGCGGCCGTTTTCGCGGTACTGCTCAATGGTGTCTTCATTGTGGATGCCCGTCACCAAACGTTCGTACGCTATGAAAAGCAGAGCAAGCCCGGGCGCTTCATAGATGCCGCGGCTCTTGGCTTCGATGATGCGGTTCTCGATTTGGTCGCTCATTCCCAGGCCATGGCGGCCACCAATGCGATTGGCTTCCAGAATCAAGCTCACCAGATCGGGGTATTCCACGCCGTTCAGTGCCACGGGGCGGCCTTCCTCAAAGCGCACGCTAACCTCTTCAGCTTTGACAACGCAGTCGTCTTTCCAGAACGGCACACCCATGATGGGGTTGACGATTTTGATGCCGCTGTTCAAAAACTCCAAATCCTTGGCTTCGTGGGTAGCGCCCAGCATGTTGCTGTCGGTGCTGTACGCCTTTTCTGCGCTCATCTTGTAGCCAAACCCACTGGCCGTCATGAAGGCGCTCATTTCGGCGCGGCCACCGAGTTCGTCGATGAACTGCTGGTCCAGCCAGGGTTTGTAGATTTTGAGCGACGGGTTGGTCAACAAGCCGTAGCGATAAAAGCGCTCGATGTCGTTGCCCTTGAAGGTGGATCCGTCGCCCCAGATGTTGACGTCGTCTTCCTTCATGGCGCTCACCAGCATGGTGCCTGTGACGGCGCGGCCCAGGGGGGTGGTGTTGAAGTAAGTGTTGCCAGCCGTGGTGATATGGAAAGCGCCACTTTGCAGGGCGGCAATGCCTTCGGCAGCCAGTTGCGGTCGGCAGTCCACCAGCCTGGCCTTTTCAGCGCCGTATTCCATCGCTTTGCGCGGAATCTCGTCGTAGTCAGACTCGTCGGGCTGGCCCAGATTGGCGGTGTAAGCATAGGGCAGGGCGCCCTTTTTCTTCATCCAGTGCAGGGCGGCGCTGGTGTCCAGCCCACCAGAGAAAGCGATGCCGACTTTTTGACCGACGGGAATGTTTTGAAGGATGGTGTTAGACATAAATTAGGCCTCTAGCGCTCGTGCTGTATGCGCAAGCAGCTATTGAAAATGTAGCGAATTGAAAGCGAATGTGCGGTAAATCAGCCAAAGTGGCAGATGTAGTGGTAAGGCTCGGTCACGCGAATGTCGAACTTGGCATTGCCGGGCACGCTGAACTTTTCGCCCGCGCTGGATTTCACCCAGGCATCCGTTCCAGCCAGTTTGTATTCACAGCTACCAGCCACACATTCCATGATTTCGGGGGCGCCAGTGTTGAAGGTGAGGGTGGCGGGCAGGATCACGCCGACAGACTTTTTGGTGCCATCTGCAAAGGTGATGCCGTGGCTCACGCATTTGCCGTCAAAGTAAACGCTGGCCTGGGTGGCGACGGATACGCCGTCGAATTTTGTAGTGATGGTCATGGAACAAGGGGGTTAGAGAGTTGGGGCAATTTTATGTCGCTTCGCGGATCAGGCGGACAGGGTGCTCTACTGCGTTCATGTCCTCCGCCCTGCGGGCTCCCCCTTTACCTCACTGCGCAGAACAGCCTATCCGCCCGATCCAGAGTGACTTGGTTTGCGCGCGTGCCAGAAAATCACTTCGTAGCGGCTGGGCTGGGGTAAGCGTCACGGTGAGGTAAAGGAGGAGCCCGAAGGGCGGGGGACACGAACCGTGGCGCTTACCCCAGCCCAGCCGCGTGCTCAGGAGGAAAGTCTCTGCCCAAAGCTTTCTGGCGTGAACCCCACGGTCACAGAACCATCGTTCCAAACCACCAACGGCCGCTTGACGATGCTGGAGTTGGCAACAATCACGGCGGTAGCCGAAGCGGCATCCACCACACTGCCCTGCACCGCAGTATCGAGCTTGCGCCAGGTCGGGCCTTTGCGGTTAATGATCTTCTCCAGCCCGACTTCCTTTATCCAGCCTGGCAGCAGCGCAACCGGCACGCCCTGCTTTTTGAAATCGTGAAACTGGTAGTCCACACCGTGCTGGGTGAGCCAGTCGCGCGCCTTCTTGACCGAGTCGCAGTTGGGGATGCCGTAGAGGGTAATCATGGACGTAGATTTTACAGTTGGAGGTCAAATATCGCTCTAGCGCATGTCCTGATTGCGCAAGCAGCTATCCAATTTATAGCAATTCAGGAAACGCGAGGCGGTACGTATACTGAAAACAAAGGAATGCTGCCGATGACCTCTCTTTCCGTTTTGAACAACGCACTGACCTTGCCCAACGGGGCGGTCATCAAAAACCGCTTGCTCAAATCAGCCATGTCCGAGGCCCTGGCGCAGCGGGACGGCAAACCCACGCCGGAGCTGAATCACTTGTATAGCGCCTGGGCCAAAGGCGGCATAGGTTTGTGCATTACCGGCAACGTGATGGTGGATTTGCGCGCGCGCGGGGAGCCGGGCAACGTGGTCATTGAGGACGAAAGTCACCTGGTTGAACTCAAAGCCTGGGCACAGGCCGCAACTGCCAACGGGACGCAATGCTGGGTGCAACTCAATCATCCCGGTAAGCAGGCACCCAAGGGATTGAACCGCGAAACCGTAGCGCCGTCGGCCGTACCCTTTCGGGACGACATGAAGGCATTTTTTGCCACTCCGCGCGAGTTGACGGACGCTGAAGTGCAAGCCTTGGTAGTGCGCTTTGGCAAGGCTGCCGGTGTGGTCAAAAAAGCAGGCTTTAGCGGTGTGCAGATCCATGGGGCCCATGGTTATCTGGTGAGTCAGTTTCTGTCGCCGCACCACAATGTGCGCGCCGATGACTGGGGTGGAACCCCCGAGAAGCGCCGTCGCTTTGTGCTGGAGGTGTACCGCGCCATGCGCAAGGCCGTAGGCCCGAAGTTTCCTATTGGCATCAAACTCAATTCGGCAGATTTTCAGCGTGGCGGGTTCACCGAGGAAGAGTCGCTTGACACCATTCGTGCACTGGCTGACGCAGGCATTGACCTGATCGAGATTTCCGGTGGAACCTAT
>CAJBMJ010000352.1 GCA_903954045.1 uncultured beta proteobacterium
CCATCTCCAGCACCTGGCTGGAAACAGAAGTGAGCTCACTGTCGAACTGCGTAGACAAATGTTTATCGGGCATAGGGTCTCCTGGTGGCTTGTCTTCACTCAACCAAAACGGCCGGTGATGTAGTCTTCTGTTTCTTTGCGGGTGGGTTTGAAGAACATCTGCTCGGTGGAGCCGAACTCCATCAAGTTACCCAAATACATATAGGCGGTGTAGTCGCTGCAACGCGCGGCCTGCTGCATGTTGTGCGTCACGATGACCACGGTGTAATCTTCTTTCAGTTCGACGATGAGTTCTTCCACCTTGGCGGTGGAGATAGGGTCCAGCGCCGAGCAGGGTTCGTCGAGCAACAATACTTCCGGCTTGATGGCAATGCCGCGTGCAATACACAAGCGCTGTTGCTGTCCACCAGAAAGGCTGGAACCATTCTGCTGCAGCTTGTCTTTCACTTCAGTCCACAGCGCCGCCTTGCGCAAAGCCCACTCCACACGCTCCTCCATGTCCGTGGAGTTGAGGTTTTCAAACAGCTTCACACCAAAGGCAATGTTGTCATAAATCGACATCGGAAAGGGCGTGGGCTTCTGAAACACCATGCCTACCTTGGCACGCAGCAGCGCCACATCTTCCTTGCTCGTCAGCAGGTTTTCACCATCTAACAGGATCTGCCCTTCCGCGCGCTGCTCTGGATACAGCTCAAACATGCGGTTGAAAATACGCAGCAGCGTGGACTTGCCACATCCCGAAGGACCAATGAATGCGGTGACCTTCTTCTCAGGAATTTCCATGTTGACGCTTTTGAGCGCATGGAATTTGCCGTAGTAGAAATTCAGATCTTTCACTGAAATCTTGGTCTTTTCTGGCGCGGTTGTAGTGATTGACATAGTAGAAATTTAGGTTTGAATCGGCAACGAAGTTGAATCAATCTTTGGCACGTGTCAACACGCGGGCCAGGATATTGAGCCCAAGCACAGCCAGTGTGATGAGGAACACGCCGGCCCAGGCCAGTTTTTGCCAATTTTCGTAAGGGCTCATGGCAAACTTGAAGATGGTGACAGGCAAGCTGGCCATAGGTTCGCCCAGGCTCGAGGTCCAGAATTGGTTGCTCAAGGCGGTAAACAACAGCGGAGCTGTTTCTCCCGCGATACGCGCCACTGCCAGCAGCACACCGGTAATCACACCCGCACGAGCCGCCTTCAGAGTGATGCTCAAAATCACTTTCCATTTGGGTGCGCCCAGGGCATAGGCTGCCTCGCGCAAACCGTGGGGCACCAGCTGCAGCATGTTCTCCGTGGTGCGGATCACCACTGGAATCACGATGAGCGACAAAGCCAGAATACCCGCATACCCGGAAAACGACTTGAAGCGGGACACCACCACGGCATAAACAAACAGTCCTACGACGATGGATGGCGCTGACAGCAAAATATCGTTCACAAAGCGGGTAGTTGACGCAAGCCAACTCGAGGTATCGAACTCCGCTAGGTAAATACCGGCCATCACGCCGATGGGTGTGCCCAGGCAAGCCGCCAGGGACACCATCAAGAAAGAACCGTAAATTGCGTTAGCCAGGCCACCCTCCTCATTGGGCGGAGGGGTCATTTGTGTCAGTGTGGCGAACGTCAGGCCCTCAAAGCCCAAACGAATCGTTTCCCACAAAATCCAGAAAAGCCAGAATAGACCAAAGGCCATAGCAGCCAGCGCCAAGCCGGTTGCGATGGTGTTGGTGCGGTTGCGCTGGGCAAACTTGGCTGCACGCGCCTGGTTGTTTTTGACTGCGATCGCGTTCATGTTTTTGCCCCTTCGGCCTTACGCAGTTGTGACAGCAATATCTTGGACAGCGAAAGAACCACAAAAGTGATAAAGAAAAGTACCAAGCCCAGATACATCAACGAAGCTTGGTGCAGACCTTCGCCTGCCTCTGCAAACTCATTGGCCAGTGCCGAGGTAATGCTGTTGGCTGCCTGAAACAGGCTCAAGGAATCGAGCTGGTTGAAGTTACCAATCACAAAGGTCACTGCCATGGTCTCGCCAATGGCGCGACCCAGCCCCAGCATGATTCCACCGATCACGCCGGTCTTGGTGTAAGGGAGTACGACTTTAGAAACCACTTCCCATGTTGTGGCCCCCAGTCCGTAGGCTGACTCCTTGAGCAGAGGTGGAGTGACCTCAAACACATCACGCATCACCGCCGAAATAAACGGAATGACCATGATGGCCAGAATGATGCCCGCTGACAAAATACCGATACCTACCGGGGGACCGGACACAAAAGCGCCAAGATACGGGACGCCAGTCAACAAGGACTGAAGAGGTTGCTGTACGTAGGTGGACAACACGGGGCCAAATACCAGCAAGCCCCACATTCCGTACACGATGGACGGAACCGCTGCCAGCAATTCGATGGCCGTTCCCAATGGACGCTTCAACCACGCGGGAGACAGTTCGGTCAGGAATAGTGCAATACCGAAACTCACGGGCACCGCAATCAACAGCGCGATGATGGAGGTGGCAATGGTGCCGTAAATCATGACCAGACCGCCAAACTCCTCCTGCACCGGATCCCAAGTTGTGCTGGTCAGAAAACCCAGGCCATATTTACTGATAGCGGGCCAGGCGCTAATCGTGAGCGACAGCAGAATGGCAAACAACAGCGCCAGGGTGAGCAAGGCAGCGCCCTTGGCCACTATTCCGAAGATTCGGTCAGCCAATGGGCCAGAGCGGGCTTTTTTCTTGGTCGGTGGTTGTGTCATGGCGCGTACGGACTGGTTTGCAGGGGACGGGGCATCCCCATGTACGAGAGTCGAGGACATGGGGAAAACCTCAGCTTACTTGAACGCGACGGGCTTGCCAGCGCCGTCCTTGATTTCACCCCAGGACTTTTGAATAGTCGCAATCACCGCAGTTGGCATGGGCACGTAATCCAGGTCAGACGCAGCCTTGCCGCCATTGGAAAAAGCCCAGTTAAAGAACTTCAACACTTCAGTTGCATTGGCAGGCTTATCCTGCTTGACGTGCATCAAGATGAAGGTGGCGGTAGAAATGGGCCATGTGCCTTTGCCGGGCTGATCGGTAATCAACTGGTAAAACGACTTATTCCAGTCTGCACCCGCAGCGGCAGCTTTGAATGCATCATCATCAGGGGCCACGAATTGACCATCTTTGTTTTTCAACAAGGTGTAGGTCATTTTATTTTGCTTCACGTAGGAATACTCCACGTATCCAATGGAATTGGGCAGGCGAGCCACAAAGGCAGCAACACCTTCATTGCCCTTGCCACCGGCGCCTACTGGCCAGTTCACGGCTGTACCCTCACCCACTTTGGCTTTCCATTCTGGATGCACGCGGCTGAGATAGTTGGTAAAGTTGAATGTAGTACCAGAGCCGTCTGCGCGGCGAACAGGTGCAATAGCGGCATCAGGCAATGCCAATCCGGGGTTCAGTGCCTTGATCGCCGCATCATTCCAACGAGTGATCTTGCCAAGGTAAATGTCGCCCAAGGTTTGGCTGTCGAGCTTCATTTGCCCAGGCGCAATACCCTTAACGTTGATGACAGGAACCGTACCACCGATAACCGCGGGGAACTGCACTTGGCCCTTGGACTTCAACACTTCATCCGTTTGAGGCATGTCAGAAGCACCAAAGTCCACAGTTTTGGAGTCGATTTGCTTGATGCCGCCACCGGAGCCGATGGACTGGTAGTTCACTTTGACGCCTGTGGCTTTGTTGTAGTCCGAAGCCCACTTGGCATAGATGGGAGCGGGAAAACTAGCACCTGCACCCGTGATTTCCTGTGCACCGGCAACGCCAACAAAGCCCAATGTGGAGGCCATTGCTAGGGAAAGCAGGGGAAGGTTTAGAACGTATCGCATGTGAATCCTTAGAAGATAGGTCAAGAACGACTGGACTCTACGTAGCATTTGTGACTCTATTGTGACAAATCCAGACCAATTGCAGGGCCAGTCTTAAGCGGTTTGTCATATTGGGAATTCTTATTTGTCACATTACTGACATAAGTTCTTCCTATGCTTGCGTTTTTTCCACCTAGGCAACACCATGACAAACACACTCCTTGCTTTCACCCGCCGTACTGCTCTGGCTGCAGGCCTGCTGTCGCTTCTGGCAGGTTGCGCCACCGTGTCCGCCCCTGTCAATGTGGCTGACACCATTGCCAATACGCCCTCTTTGAGCACCTTGAACGGTCTTGTGAAGTCTGCTGGTTTGACCGATACCCTCAAAGGTACGGGTCCATTTACCGTGTTCGCCCCTAGCAACGACGCTTTCAAAGCGGTTCCTGCCAAAACCATGGAAGCACTCGGCAAAGACCCCGCTGCTCTCAAGGATGTGCTGACCTTTCATGTGTTGCCGGCAAAAGCCATGGCTGCGGATGTAAAGAACTCCAAGGCCAAAACGGTCAATGGCGCCACGGTTGACCTGTCCAAGGCGGGTGAAATGGTCACTATTGAAAGCGCGGTCGTGACCCAAGCGGATCTGGTGGCCACCAATGGTGTGGTGCACATTATTGACACCGTGCTGATTCCCCCAGCAAAGAAATAAGGCTCCAGCCCTTATTCAACATGCACAACTAGCTATATATTTTATAGCGACCTGCATCATCTCCGACCTCTCGTAACCCGCCGACCATCCGGCGGGTCGAGCACACCGCCCCAAAGTACAGTTGGGGGCCGGTGCTATGCTCAGTTGGTGAATTCCCACTCGAAATTAAAAAAATAACTATGCCATCAGGAAATCGCCTAGCTGCTGTCGATTTGGGGTCCAACAGCTTTCGCCTTGAAATTGGACGCGTGGACCATGGAGAGTTTTTGCGCACCGAGTACCTCAAGGAAACCGTGCGGCAGGGGGGCGGCCTGGACGAAAACCGCAATCTCACTCCCCAGGCTATGCAGGCCGGGTGGGACTGCCTGGCACGCTTTGGTGAGCGTTTGGCTGGCTTCAAAGGGGTGGATGTTCGGGCCGTGGCAACCCAAACCTTGCGCGAAGCCCGCAACCGGGATGCATTTCTGGAGCGAGCCAACCAGGTTCTGGGCTTTCCGATTGACGTGATCTCGGGGCGCGAAGAGGCCCGCCTGATTTACCAGGGTGTGGCACACATGTTGCCCGACACCAATGAACGCAGGCTAGTGATCGATGTGGGTGGACGCTCTACCGAGCTCATCCTGGGGCATGGACGTGCACCCAAAACCATGGAATCGTTTCGGGTGGGCAGCATTGCCTGGTCCAAGCGCTTTTTCGCAGAAGGTCAGTTCAGTCGCAAGGCTTTTTCTGTGGCCGAGATTGCGGCCACAGCGGTGCTGGATGAAGCATTTGAAGCGTACCACCCTGACGGCTGGGACCAGGCCTATGGATCGGCGGGAACGGTTGGGGCTATTGGCGATGTGCTGGTGGCGAATGGCTGGCCCGAGGGCATCATCACGCTCGAATCTTTGGACTGGTTACTGGAAAAACTGATCGCTTCCCAGCATATTGAGCGCCTTCGCCTCAACGGGCTGCGCGAGGACCGCAAGGCCATTATTGGCGGTGGCCTGAGCGTGATGCGTGCCGTCTTCAAATTGCTGGGTATCCGTACCATGGCCAAGGCCGATGGCGGTCTGCGCCACGGCTTGATCTGTGACCTGCTGGGCGACGCAGCACAAACTGGCGACTTGCGCGTTAACAGCGTCAACCGCTTAGCCAAGAAATTTGGCGTAGACACCATCCATGGCGAACGTGTAGGCAGGGTGGCGATGCAGATGTATTCACAAATATGCGAACACAGCCTCCTGCCCGACAGTGACTCGGATGCAGCACGCGCTGCACGCAAACTCCAATGGGCTTCCCAGTTGCACGAGATTGGCAGCCACATATCGCACAGCGATTACCACAAACACGGCGCCTACATTCTGGAGAACGCCGATGCCATGGGTTTCTCTATCTCAGACATGCACCGCTTGAGCCTGCTGGTACTGGGCCACCGTGGAAAACTTCGCAAAATTGAAGCATCGTTGGAAGATGACGAACTGGTGCTACAGCTTTTTTCGATACGCCTGGCCGTCATTCTGTGCCATGCAAGGCGCGACCCAGACCTTCAGGGTGTGATGATCACCCGCCCCAACCCCCGGCAACGCACGCTGCGACTCAGTATCCGGGATGACTGGGCCGACGCCTATCCGCAATCAGCCCACTTGCTGCGCGAGGAAGTCATAGCCTGGGATAAGTCGACCTGGTCCCTCGAAATCAGCGGCGTTTGAGCCGACTCCCATAGCCCAGACCGCACACAGCTATGCAATGGCTGCCTGCAAAATTTCAGTTGAAAACTCTGTGAATTCGGGCATCGGACCCTTGGGGTCTTTAGCCAATTCATCGATACGACGCAGCGCCACAGCCTCGCGCCAATAGGGCTCTTGCTGGAAATCTGCGACCTCTTCCGCCGACATGCGACCACCCTGCAAATTCAGGCTCTCAATAGAGTCGTTGGACAATTTTCCAAAGTAATCAGCTTCGACCGCGCACAGATAGCGCTTGGCGGCCACATGCAGGCGGATGGGCTCCGTGACTGCAGGGCCGAATAAGCGTTGCAGCCAGTCGGAGCCGGTGTTCTCATGACGATCATCGATGCCGTTGGCAGCAGGGTGTTCGCCAAGATCGTGGACCATGTGCCCAATGTCATGCAGCAGGGCGGCGACCACCAGGGACGCCCCAAGACCCTGGACCCGCGCGTGATAGCCCGACTGAACGGCGTGCGCCCGTTGGTTGACGAGAGTCAGCCCATACAGGCCGTTGGCTTTGCCATCGTAAATGGCGGTCAGTTCCTTGAGTGCACTTTGTGCAAGTGTCAATTGGGCAGGCATAACAAGACTCCTTCAGGATGGGTTGGCTTGAACAGGGAGGCGCAATTCCTGCATGGTGTCAGCTATCGCCTGAACCGCTAGATTGATCTCAGGCGTTGCAATTGCGCCGATGCACCCCACCCTGAACGTCTCTACTTCTGTAAGCTTTCCGGGGTAGAGGATGAATCCCTTTTCCCGCACGCCCTGGTACAGACGGTCAAACTGGTAGTTGGGATGTTTGGGGGCATGAAAGGTCACGATGATGGGAGCCTGATGTGCGTCAGACAGAAATGTTCGCAAGCCCAAAGCACGCAGGCCGTCGACCAAGGCTTGGCAGTTCTGCCGGTACCGCGCGCCCCGAGCATCGACACCGCCTTCTGCCTGGAACTGATCCATGGCAGCGCGCAAGGCCGCCACCACATGGGTGGGTGGCGTGAAGCGCCATTGCCCGGTCTTTTGCATGTAGGCCCACTGGTCGTGCAAATCGAGCGCCAGAGAGTGGCAATTGCCTTTGGCAGCTTCAAGCCTGTCCTGCCGGGCAATCACAAAGCCCATGCCGGGAACACCCTCCAGGCACTTGCCTGATGCGGCCACCAGTGCATCGATGGGAGTGGTTTTCAGATCAATGGGGAGTGCTCCAAAAGAGCTCATCGCGTCCACGATCAACCGGCGACTATGGCGCGCCACAACATCGGCGACCTCTTGCAGCGGATTCAACACGCCGGTGCCAGTTTCGCAGTGCACCAGGGCCACATGGGTGATTGCTGGATCAGCCCGAAGCGCTGTGTCCACACGCTCAGTGCTGATCGGCTCGTCTTCTCGGTGGTCAAGCAGTACGGCTTCGCGGCCCAGGTAACCCAGAATGCGGGCGATGCGCTGGCAATAGGCCCCGTTGTTGGGCACCAGCACTTTGCCTCCACGGGGAACCAGGGTTCCCAGTGCGGCCTCCACCGAGAATGTTCCACTGCCCTGCAAGGGAACGCAAACATGGCTTCCCTCGCCGTTGACAATCCGGACAATGTCCCTGCAGACTGAAGCAGTGAGCTGGTTGAAGGCTTTGTCCCATGAACCCCAGTCCTGGAGCATGGCCTCTTTGGTTCGAGCGCTGGTTGTCAGCGGGCCGGGGGTTAGAAGAATGGGTGCGGATATCATGAAGCCTCATCAGGGAACAATAGCGGCCCGCAACACCCGCTGCGCTGCAGCGTCGTTCATGGCCTGTGTGACTTGGTCCAGCGCATAGCGCGCATCGACCAGTTCTGAAAATGGAAAGCGGGTTCTGTTTGCCACAACGAAGTCCAGTGCTTCTACGAGGTGGCGGGGGTGGTAGTTGTGCACACCTTTGAGAGTCACCATCTTGCGCAAGATCTGGTTGGCGTCGAGCGTGACATGGGCATTGGGGCTCACCAGGCCAGCCAGCACATAAGTCCCTCCCGTGCGAATCATCTCCAGGCCCAGGGGGATGACATCGGCCACCCCACAGACTTCGATCACAGCGTCAGGCCCCACCGGACGGCTATGGGCGCGAATGCGCTGAAGCAGTTCCTGGAGATCACCCGATGGATCCAGAGCCAAATCCACACCAAAACGGGTAGATCCCTCACGCCGTGAGGGATTGATATCGAGGCCAATCACACAGCGTGCACCACGGGATTTGGCAATTGCCGCACCGTAAAGACCCAACAATCCCAACCCTTGAATCACCACCGTGCTGCCCAGGCGGATATTGGCAGCCTCTGTAACAGCAACCATCGTAGCTACGCCGCAGTTGAGCGGCGCAGCCTCAGCGTCTGTCAAGACGTCGGGCAAGCGAAGAACCCAGGATTTCGGCAGGATGTAACAGTACTCGGCAAATCCGCCATGGTGGTGCGGTGGCGTCGATGCGGCCATATGTCCGTACTTGTCGACCCCCGGTGCTTTCTGGGGCAGGTCCAGCACTTCCGTGAAATAGCTCTCGCCCGGAACAAAATATTCGCTCCAGGTGATGCGGTCTCCCAACGCAAGGGGGTCGCCCCGCATGTCGTGCGTCATGCCCTCGCCCAACGCAACAATCCGTCCCACAATTTCATGGCCTAGCAGACCCGGACACGGACTGGGTCTGTGCCCCTGGTAAGAATGGATGTCGGATCTGCAGATGGTGGACATGCTGACCCGGACCAGAGCCTCACCCGACAGGGGCTCCCGCAAGGGATAGGACTGAATATCAAAAGGCGCGTTGGCTTGCGCGTAGGTGGCTATGCGGCCACTAGCCGGGAAAGCCATCTCACCCCTGGATGCCATTGATGGCATAGTCAAAAATCTGGTGGCTCTTGAGTTGACCACTGCTCGCCCGCTGCGCGTAGGCTGCATTGAGAGGGCGATTGAGAATAAAGGGCACCCGGGCCTCCGCCACTGCACCATGGCTTCTCAGCCGTGCATCGGTCAGGTTGGAGAGGTCGTGCTCGGACTGACTGGCACCAATCACAGTGCCCGCATCTCCAATCACGGCCACATCCCCCTCGCGATCCAATGGCAG
>CAJBMJ010000353.1 GCA_903954045.1 uncultured beta proteobacterium
CACGCTTCCTTTGCTTGCTTTCCACAATCCCATGATGGTGCGCAGCGTTGTGGTTTTGCCAGCGCCGTTGCGCCCCAGCAGCATGGTGAGTTGCCCGCGCGGCACCACCAGGTCCACCCCGTGCAGGATGTGATAAGCGCCTATATGGGTGTGCACGCCCGCGAGTTCAAGCAAGTTGTCGCTCATAGGGGCTCCCCTGCTTTTTCTTCTGTTGGAGCAATACCGAGATAGGCCTCCTGAACCACAGAAGATGCGATCACCTCTGCGGGTTCGCCGTCGGCCACCAGTTGTCCGTTGTGCAGCACTATGATGCGGTCAGCCAGTTCGCGCACCACATCCATCTTGTGCTCAACCAGCAAAATCGTTTTGCTCTTGTCTTTTTTCAAAGCCCGTATCAAATTCAAAATAACTGGCGCCTCGTCGTGGCTCATCCCGGCGGTCGGTTCATCAAACATGTAGACCTGTGGGTCTAAGGCCATCAGAAGTGCCACTTCCAGCTTGCGCTGGTCGCCATGCGGCAGACTGGATACCGGTTGATTTTGCTTGTCCACCATGGCAACCGTCTCCAGAATACTGTGGGCACGGAGAGTCAGGTCACTGTGGTCACTCCAGATCGACCACAGGTTCATTCCACGCAGATGGCTGCCACCTTGCGTTGCCTGCACCGCTAGACGCACGTTTTCCAGCACTGTCAGATTGGGAAACAGATTGGTCAGCTGAAAGGCTCGCCCCAACCCCGCACGGGTGCGCTCGGACGGTGTTTGGCCGGTCAAATTGGCGCCATTGAGGAAGACCTCGCCTTTGGAAGCCTGCATCTGACCGGAAATCAGGTTGAAGTACGTGGTTTTACCCGCCCCATTGGGGCCAACAATGGCGGTCAAGGTGCCAGGCTGGAAAGTGCAGCTGACAGCATTCACCGCCACGTGTCCGCCGAAGCGGATCGTGAGATCTTTGGTTTGGAGCATTTGGAGAGCTCCCCGCACGGGGGAGCGGTGTCGCAGTTAGCCGGGATCAGCCGTTCCAGGCTTTAGCGCTTGTTGCGAATCGGAATGTTCAGCTCTTCAGGCTTGATTTCGCGCACCAGCTCTGGCACACCCCAGGCAAATGCCGGATCGGCCTTGATCTTGAAGTGGTACATGGTTTGCATCGCCTGGTGGTCTTCCTTGCGGAAGGTCATCTTGCCCTTGGGAGTCTCAAAACTCATGCCTTCCATGGTTTTGATCAGCGTATTGGCAGACGCATCACCCTTGCTGTTTTTCAAAGCGGTCACGATAGCCATGGCTGCGGAAAATCCACCCGCAGTAAAGAAGTCTGGTGGTGCCTTGAACTGGCTGTAGTGGCGCGCCACCATGGCTTCATTGATGGGGTTTTTGGGAATGCCGAAGTAGTAATACAGCGCACCTTCCATGCCGGGGAACTGCTTGTAAGCCACCATGGCCGGCAAAATGTTGCCGCCGGTTGCCAGCTCAATGCCATAGCGCTTCTTCAAATCCAGATCAGCAATCTTGCCAAACGGCGTAGGGGAACCAGACCAGCCCACAGAGATGAACTTGTTGCCGGGTTGGTCTTTCAGCTTGTCCACAATGCGCTGCAGGCCTGCAGTGAAATCGGTTGTTCCCACCGGCAGGTATTCTTCGTGGACGATCTTGGCGTGCTTCAGAAATTCACGCGAAGCCTTTACACCATCGCGTCCGAACGCATTGTCATTGGCAAGAGTAGCCACCACATTGCCAGGCTTGTCCAACGCGGCGGCATTGGCAGCTGCATCCTGGCTGGAATTACGACCCGTGCGGAAGATGTATTTGTTCCATTTGTCACCGGTAATGGAGTCCGCCACTGCGGGTTCCACCAGCAGAATCTTTTTGTACTCTTCAGCCACTGGCAGCATCGCCAGCGCTACGGGCGATGCGGTTGGCCCTACGGCCAGATCAACCTTCTCATCGCCATAAGCAGCTGCCAGCAGGCTTTTTCCAATATCGGGCTTGCCTTGGTCGTCTTTCTCAATCACCACCAGCTTCTTGCCCGCCACCATCATGGTGCCGCCGGTTGCGTAATCCAGACCCATCATGAATCCCACTGCGGTCTGCTTGCCATAGGCTTCCAGCGCCCCTGTTTTGCTGTAGATGTGAGCGATCTTGATCACGTCGGATTGGGCGAAAGCCGCGCCCCCAGTAAGGGCGGCGCACAGACCTGTGGCCAGCATGGTCGCCAGCGTGGTACGTTTGGAAGAAAGCATGGTTATCTCCTGTTGTGGTGTTTGTTGAAGAACCATTCTGCACTATTCGTGCCAGCCAAAATAGGTCAAAAATCAACTTTCATCGTCAAAAATGACCAGCTATTGACCATATACATGTTCGATATTCAGTCATCTGACTACTTTTCAGACATATTGAGTCGAGCGTACAAAGTAGCTCTGGACATTCCCAAAGCTTTTGCTACAGCGACCTTGTTTCCACGATGTACGCGCATGGCCGCTGCGATGGCACGCACCTCCAACTCTGCCACTTGCTCTGCCAGCGGTCGGGTCAGCAATACCTCTTCAGGGGCAAGCGCTGGGGCGTTCTTACTCAAAGGATCGGCCGACTCTGCAGCTACAGCATCCGTGGACTGAGTCTGTGGCTCCCGTGGTTCGAGACCCGATTCACGCAACACAGCTTCAATGTGATGGGCCTCAATGCGTTGGGTTTCGCTGCGCATGACGACCTGCTCCAGCACATTGCGAAGCTCCCGAATATTGCCCCTCCAGACCTGGGCTTGCAAAAGTGCCAGGGCAGGCTCGGACAACTCAGGAATGGGCACTGAGCTGCGCAGGGCCACATCCTCCCCGAGCACTTCCAGCAAGGCTGGAATATCTTCTCGCCGCTCACGCAGCGGTGGAACCCGAATGGGCAAGACGTTGAGCCGATAAAAAAGATCCTCCCGAAACTCTCCGTCGCGCACCCGTTTCTGCAAATCCCGGGAAGTAGCCGCGATGACGCGCACATCGACAGGGATAAGCCTGTTTGAGCCCAAGGGTTCTATTTCTCCCTCTTGCAATGCCCGCAG
>CAJBMJ010000354.1 GCA_903954045.1 uncultured beta proteobacterium
CAAACACGGTGCTCTGGCGCTCCATGGCGGCTTCCAGGCTGTCGGGACCGGTGTAGTTGAAGTGGCGAATCTGCCGCAGATGCGGTGCATTGAGGGCAGCCAGACGCATTTCGGGGGACAGACCTGCTTCACACAGAGCATGACTCACCTTGGCAATGTCCAGAATCGGCTTGAGCTCTTTGGCGCGAAGCAGCGGCATGGTGGCCACCGCAATGCCACCGGCCTTGACAATACCGAACCAGCAGGCTGCCATCATGGGTGTATTGGATGAATGCAGAAGAACCCGGTTACCTGCTACCAAACCCATTTCCCGCGTCAGCACATTGGCAATCTGGTTGGCACGGTCTTTCAAATCACGGTAGGTCCAGCAAACATCTTTGCCGCGAATACAAACCCGGTCGCCGCGCCCCTCGCGGATATGGCGATCGAGCAACTCGGTTGCGCAGTTGATGTGCTCGTCAAACCGCAACTCCGGCAGATTGAACAGAAAATCGGGCTGCAACTCGGGTGCTGGCAGGTTGTCGTGGGCAAAGGTATCAATGTGTGCCGATGTCATGGTGTGTCTCCTCGTGCTGCCGGGATCTGGTTTATTTTTTCGGTGCCTGGCCAAGGTCTTTAAGCAACTCGCGCGCAATGATGAGCAGCTGCACTTCTGTCGCACCCTCATAAATGCGCAGGGAGCGAATATCTCGGTAGAGGCGCTCAACGGGTTGCTCGCTGACCACCCCCATGCCTCCCCAGAGCTGCACAGCAGCGTCAATCACCTGTTGCGCGCCCTCGGTGCTAACCATCTTGGCCATGGCGGCTTCACGGGTCACGTTCTGCCCTTGATCGCGCTGCCAGGCTGCGCGGTAAGTAAGCAAGGCTGAGCTGTCCACCGTCGTGGCCATTTGTGCCAGCTTGGCCTGGGTCAATTGAAAGTCGGCCAGCGTCTGATTGAACATCTTGCGGGTGGTGGCGCGGTGCAAGCCTTCGTCCAGCGCTCGGCGGGCAAAGCCCAGAGCCGCTGCGGCGACCGAGGTGCGGAACACGTCCAGTGTGCGCATGGCCACTTTGAAGCCCTCGCCGGCTGCACCAATGCGTTTGGATAGCGGAATGCGGCAGTCCTGGAAACTCAAAGTACCCAGCGGGTGCGGTGCCATGACGTGAATGCGCTCACTCACGCTAAAGCCCTGCGTATCGGCATCCACAATGAAGGCGCTGATGCCTCGCGAACCCGGTGCTTCACCGCTGCGTGCAAACACCACATAAAAGTCGGCGATTCCACCGTTGGAAATCCAGGTCTTGGTGCCGTTGAGAACCACGCTGTCACCCTCAATGCGCGCACTGCATTGCATGGCCGCCACGTCGGAGCCGGCGTCGGGCTCACTCAGGGCGAAAGCTGCAATCGCCTGGCCGGATGCAACACGCGGCAAATAGGCCTGCTTTTGCTCGACCGTGCCAGCCAGACTGATAGCGCCAGAGCCCAGTCCCTGCATGGCAAAGGCAAAGTCGGCCAGTCCGCTGTGTCGGGCCAAAGTTTCCCGAATCAGGCAAATGCTGCGGGTGTCCATGTTCTGGCGCACACCGCCGTATTCGGTGCCGCCGACCGCATGACGCAACCAGCCCCCGGCACCCAGCTGGCGCACCAGCGCGATGCACTCGGCATCCACATCGGGGCTGTGCGCGTGGGCGATGTTCTCCACGCACCAAGCATCCAGCGCTTTGGCAAGCTCTGCATGGTGCGACTCAAAAAAGGGCCAGTTCAAATAATTGGTATCACTCATGGAACAGCCTCCTCAATTGCCCTGAAAGGCAGGTTTTTGCTTGGCAACGAAGGCGTTGTAGGCCCGGCGAAAGTCTTCAGTGAGCATGCAGAGCGCCTGTGCCTGTGCTTCGGCTTCAATAGCCTGCTCAATCGTCATGCTCCACTCCTGGTGCAACATGGTCTTCGTAATGCCGTTGGCGAATGTTGGGCCTGCGGCTATGTCGCTGGCCCAGGCCTGCGCGTCAGCCAGCAGCGTTTCCGGCGCACTCAGACGGTTGAGAAATCCAGCACGCTCGGCTTCTTCTCCGCCCACGTATCGCCCGCTGTAAAGCCAATCGCTAGCACGGCCCTGACCGATGATGCGCGGCAACATGGCGCAGGCACCCATGTCGCAACCGGCCAGGCCAACGCGGTTGAACAGAAAAGCCGTTTTGCTGCGCGCTGTGCCAATGCGCAGGTCGGACGCCATCGCGGTAATGGCACCGGCGCCAGCGCAGATGCCATCGATGGCGGCGATGATAGGCTGCGGGCAGGCGCGCATGGTCTTCACCAAGTCCCCTGTCATGCGTGTGAACATCAGCAATTCAGGCGCTGCCAACTGCACCAGCGGGCCAATGATTTCATGTACATCACCACCTGAGCAAAAATTGCTACCGGCACCAGTGACCACCACAACTTTGACATCGTTGGCATATTTCAACTGACCGAACAGGTCACGCAATTCAGCATAAGACTCAAACGTGAGCGGATTCTTGCGCTCTGGCCGATTCAGTGTGATCGTGGCAACGCCATCTGTGCAGGTCCAATGGAAGTGCGTGGCCTGGTAGGTCGCCATGGATTTGCGGTTGCCAGCAAGAAGTCCGGGGTCAATGGAGGTGGAAATATGGGTATGCATGGTGATCAATCTTTGATTCAGTTGGTATTGGCTGGCGGCAAGGTCTCGGACTGTGAGTTCAGAACATGAACGCGCAAACCGCCAAGCTGTCGGTACATCTGCGCCAGGGTGGCGGCATCAAGACAGCCAAACAGCTCCAACACCCATTGCTCATGTTCTTTGGCCATGAATTCGAACTGCGCCCTGCCCTTGGGCGTCATATTCAGTATCCATGAGCGCCGGTCTGTGGGACTGCTCGAACGCACGACGAAACCGTCACGCTCGAGTTCGTCGGTGATCGCTGTGACATTGGCGCCACTCACCATCAAATGGCTGGACAGGTCTTTCATGCGCAGCCCCTCGGGCTCCCGGTACAACTGCGCCATGTAATCGAAACGCGGCAAACTGGTGTCAAAGCGCACACGCAGGCGGCGGCGGATTTCACTTTCTACCTGCGTGGTGCAGGCCAACATGCGCAACCACAGTTTGAGAGCCGCATGGTCACCCGTGGCACTGCGGGCTTCAAAACCCAAGCCATCGGCCGCATGGAGGGTGTCTACGCTGGCATCCGGCCGGGAAGTCGCATTCTTAGTCATTTCGACCTCTAGCCCTCTTGAAATATGCGTAAGC
The DNA here is from genome assembly GCA_903954045.1 of uncultured beta proteobacterium. Lineage (GTDB taxonomy): Bacteria > Pseudomonadota > Gammaproteobacteria > Burkholderiales > Burkholderiaceae_C > Allorhodoferax. The sequence goes on from CAJBMJ010000354.1 coordinate 3,252, forward strand.
AGCTATTGAAATGATAGTAATCATGACGGCAGCCTAATGCATGACCTCGCCACCGCACACGGCGACGGCTTGACCGGTAATGCTGCCAGCGCCCTGCCCTGCAAGCCAGGTCACTGCATCGGCGACTTCATCGGGTTGCACCAGCCGTTTCATCGGGTTGCCCTTGGCCAACTCGGCGCGGGCCTCTATTTCCGTACGGCCGGTCTTGGTGATGATGTTGGCGACAGCGTCCTTGACGATGTCGGTTTCGGTATAGCCCGGACAGACGGCATTGACCGTGATGCCCTTGGTGGCCAGCTCCAGCGCCAGAGCACGGGTCAGGCCCAGAACGCCGTGTTTGGCAGCGACATACGCCGACACATACGCATAGCCCACCAGGGCGGCGGTGCTGGCGACATTGATGACACGCCCAAATTTTGCGGTCAGCATGTCGGGAAGGGCTGCTTGGGTGCAGTGGAAAACCCCCATGAGGTTGACCCCTATCATGCGCTCGAACAGGGCGGCATCGGTCTTCAAAAATGGCGCACTCATGGCCTGACCTGCGTTGTTCACCAACACGGCGATGGGGCCGAACACGGCGCGCGCCGCGTCCATTCCCTGGTCTACCGAGGCACGGTCGCTGACGTCCATCGTGACCGGATTGCAGACGCCTTCGCCACCTAAGGTGGCAGCAAACCCAGCCAGCAGGCTGGCATCACGCCCGGTGATAGTGACACGGTAACCAGCCGCCACGAGCCGGGTTGCGACGGCGGCACCGATGCCACGGCCACCGCCGGTAACGACTGCGTGAGGGCCGGCGCGCATCATGCGTTCAGCGCCAGTTGAACGGCACGCTCCAAATTGCGCTCCAGCTGCATCTTGCCGCCAATGTACTGCTTGGGCCAACGAATGCCGGTAAAGCCCTGCGCGGCCGCCGCATGCAGCGTCCACGCCGGGTCGGCCAGATGCGGACGCGCCAATGCGCACAAATCAGCCCGACCGGCCGCAACGATGGTGTTGACGTGGTCCGCCTCGTAGATATTGCCCGCCGTGATAGTGGGAATATGCAGCTCGTTGCGGATGCGGTCTGAGAAAGGCACCTGAAACATGCGGCCGTAGACCGGCTTTTCTTCCTTGACCACCTGGCCCGACGAGACGTTGATGACATCGGCACCTGCGTCCTGGAAGAGCTTGGCAACCTGGGTGGCATCGGGCGGCGTGATGCCACCTTCGCACCAATCGTGCGCCGAAATACGCACCGAAATCGGCTTGTCAGCCGGCCAGACCGCGCGCATGGCCTTGAATACTTCCAGCGGATATTTACAACCGTTTTCCAGGCTGCCGCCGTATTCGTCGCTGCGCTGATTGGTCAACGGCGAGATGAAGGACGACATCAGATAACCGTGTGCAGCGTGGAACTCGACCAGATCAAAACCGGCAGCGTTGGCGCGCTCTGTGGCGGCCACAAAGCTGGCTTTGACTTCGTCCATGTCGGCGCGTGTCATGGCGCGAGGGGTTTGCGAAACGTCTTTGATGTAGGGCAGCGGCGAAGCCGACATCAGCGGCCAATTGCCCGCGGCCAGGGGTTGGTCCATGCCCTCCCAGGCCAGACGGGTGGAGCCTTTGCGCCCGGAGTGCCCAATCTGCATACCCATTTTGGCATCACTGTTGGCATGCGCAAAATCCACAATGCGCTTCCAGGCGGCCATCTGGCCATCGGTCCAGATACCGGGGCATCCCGGGGTGATGCGACCATCTTCGCGCGGCGCGGTCATTTCGGTCATGACCAGCCCGGCACCACCCAGGGCGCGCGTCGTGTAGTGCTGAAAGTGAAAGTCGTTGGGCATGCCATCGCCCTGGGCCGAGTAGGTGGCCATGGGCGAAACGGTAACGCGGTTGGCCAGCGCCATGCCACGCAGCTTGAAGGGCACGAACATGGGCGGCACAGCGGGCTTGTCGGCGGGCGTGGGGTAGCCTTCATGCGCGGCAAACCAGCGGTCAACACTTTCGCCATATTTGGCATCGCGCAGGGTTTGGTTGGCGTGGCCAACGCGCTGGCTAGCTGTCAACAAAGAGAACGCCAGTTGCTCGGGTTCCATGTGAACGTAACGGTCAATATCTTCAAACCAGGTCATCCGGTTGCGCGCAGCGCTTTGCAACTTGAGAGCTTCCACCTCGCGCTCGGCCTGATAACGCGCCAGACGCTCGGGCACCGTGCCATCGGCGCTGTTGAGCACCTTGACCAGCGAAATCGCATCTTCCATGGCGAGCTTGGTGCCAGAGCCAATGGCAAAGTGGGCCGTGTGGGCCGCATCACCAATCAAAACGATATTGTCCTTGTACCACCGCTCGCACAGCACCCGGTTGAACTTGAGCCAGACCGCTGACCCGCGCAGGTGGCGGGCATTGGAGATAAGGCTGTGGCCATCCAGCAGATCGGCGAACAGGTTTTCGCAGAACGCAATGGCCTCGTCGGGGGTTTTGGTGTCCAGTCCGGCGCGTGCCCATGTGGGTTCTGGCGTTTCAACGATGAAGGTGGACATCTCGGCGTTGAACCGGTAGGCGTGCAGGTTGAACCAGCCGAACTCGGTTTCTTTGAAAGCAAAGGTAAATGCGTCGAGTTTTTTCTTGGTGCCCAGCCAGATGAAACGGCAGGTACGCAGATCGATGCGGGGGTTGAAATGCGCTTCGTGCTTGCCGCGCACGGTGGAGAACACGCCGTCTGCACCGATGACCAGGTCATAGTCTTTGGCATACACGTCAGGGTCGGTGACTTCGACTTCCCATTGCATCTTTACGCCAAGCTCGGCGCATCGTTTCTGGAATATCTCCTGCAGGCGAATGCGCTGGATACCGCAGAATCCGTGGCCACCAGAGGTGATTTTCTTGCCCTTGAAATGCACATCGATGTCATCCCAATGGTGAAAGCTGGCTTCGATCTCATTGACCACTTGCTCGTCGGCATCCCTAAAACCATCCATGGTTTTGTCGGAAAAAACGACGCCCCAGCCGAAGGTGTTGTCGGCCGCGTTGCGGTCGAAGGTGGTGATGTCGTGGCCTGGGTTGGCCTTTTTCATCAAAAGGGCGAAGTACAAACCTGCGGGGCCTCCGCCTAGAACTGCGATACGCATTGAGTCTCTCCTATCGGTTAATTACCAAAACAGGCGTCATGGTTGACGACTTAATTCCGTGACTGGAATCGTACTTTATACATAAATAGTTTATGTGTAAAGTATATTATTCTGAAAGTTCATGTGTTTACCCTTGTGCGTTCAATCCACTGTCGCGCTCAGATATAACTGCTGCAACGAAATGTCATTCAGCCGCTCGGACGTTCCGCTGGAGCCAGATCTACAGCACCCAGCCCCGGATCATCCAATTGAACACGTGCATGGCTACGAGGCCCCGGATGGACTCGCACCAACCGCTTGCTAACTTCACCCCAACACGGACGCTTTGACTGACAAATTGTCCTGGTGCTTTCCAGCCAAGCCAAGGTACGCCTCGATGACACGGGGATCGCGTGCCAGTTCCCGGGCGTCGCCTTGTATGCTGATGCTGCCGGTTTCAAGCACATAACCATAGTCTGCCACCTCCAGCGCTGCACGCGCATTCTGTTCCACCAGCAGGATAGACACACCCTTATCCCGCAGCGCGGAGATGATGCGAAAAATCTCACGAACGATCAGTGGCGCAAGGCCCAGACTCGGCTCGTCAAGCATCAACAGGCGTGGCCTGGCCATCAGAGCACGACCTATAGCCAGCATCTGGCGCTCGCCACCGGACAGCGTGGCGGCCAGTTGCTCGCGCCGCTCCCTAAGTCGCGGAAACAAGGCATACACCTCTTCGAGCACTTGCGCCTGGTCGCGCAATCCCCGGCAATAGCGATCGAAGGCGCCCAACTCCAGGTTGTCCTGCACGCTCATGGCGGCAAACAGTTCGCGCTTTTCCGGTACCAAAGTCATGCCAGCGCGCACCATCTGCTCTACTTCGGGAGAGCAATGCATCTGACCTTCGAACACGATCTCGCCACGGGACGGCAACACGCCCATGATGGCCGAGAGCAGCGTCGTCTTGCCCGCGCCATTGGGTCCGATCACCGTGACAATCTGACCCGCGCCCACCTTGAGGCTCGTATCCACCAACGCGTCGACCAAACCGTAGGAGACTGTGAGTTGCCTCACTTCGAGTACTGATGTATTGGTCTTCATCATGGTGCCACCCCACCCAGATAGGCTTCCAGCACGGCGGGATTCTGCTGCACTTCGTGCGGCAGCCCTTCGACGATTTTCTGCCCGAAGTCCATTACTACTACCCGGTCCACGAGTCCCATGACAAAGTCCATATCGTGTTCTACCAAAAGTATCGCCATACCCTCGGAGCGCAGTTTGGCCAAAAGTTCGCCTAGCGCCTGCTTCTCGCGCAAGCGCAACCCGGCGGCTGGTTCATCCAGCAGGAGCACGCAAGGGTCGCTGGCTAGGGCGCGGGCAATCTCCAGCGTGCGCTGCTGACCAAGCGCCAGAGAGCCCGCCAAGGCGAACATATGGTCCTGCAAGCCCACGCGTGCGACTTGATGCGCTGCCTCTGACAGCAGGCGTGACTCTTCGGCCCGGTCGAGGCGCCATGCCGCGGAGAACACGCTGCTACGACCCCGCAAGTGCGCGCCAATGGCTACGTTCTCGAGCACACTCATGGCCGGCAGCAGGCGCACATGCTGAAAACTGCGGCTCAGTCCCAGATTAGCAATGGCACGCGAACCGCGCCCCTCAACCGACTGCCCGCGCAGCAGCACCTGGCCGGAGGTCGGAGTATCGACTCCTGACAACTGGTTGAACATTGTGCTCTTGCCCGCCCCATTGGGGCCGATCAGTGCCAAGATCTCGCCAGCATGCACCTTTAGGCTCAAATCGTTGTTGGCTACAAGGCCGCCAAAGCGCCTTGTGACGTTCCTCGCTTCCAGCACCACTTCGCCGCGCGGCGGCATGACGCGTCTGGGCAGGGCCTGGGCCTGGGGCACAGAGCGTGACCTGGCAGGCTTGGGAAGCCAGCGAGCTGAAGCCTGCTCGACCAAACCCCACAGGCCGTTACGCGAGCGATGCAGCAGCAGGATGAGCAGACAGCCAAAAACGATCATCTCGAAGTTGCCTGTGCGCCCCAGAAGCTGCGGCAGCAGGTCCTGCAGCCACTGCTTGGAAACGGTAATGACGGTGGCGCCGAGAAGCGCCCCCCAGACCTGTCCTGCTCCGCCCACTACCGCCATGAACAAATAGTCAATACCGTGTTGAAGACCGAATGGTGAAGGATTTACGAAGCGCTGGAGGTGAGCATAGAGCCAACCCGAAGCGCTTGCCTGTAGCGAGGCAATAACAAAAATAACCATGCGGGAGCGTGCCGTATCCACACCCATGGCCTCAGCCATCACTACACCGCCGCGCAGAGCGCGAATCGCCCGCCCCTGGCGCGAATCGAGCAAGTTTTGCGTAGTCAACGCCGCGATAATCACAAAGGTCCATATCAGGTAGTACATCTCGCGTGCGGTGACCAGCGGATGGCCAAAGACCTCGATCGCTGGAATGCCTGACATACCAGTCTGGCCACCGAGTTGCTCGAAGGTGCCGAAGAAGTAATACAAGCTGATGCCCCAGGCGATGGTGCCTAGAGGCAGGTAGTGGCCTGACAGGCGCAGCGTCATCGAACCCAGCACTATGGCGATGAGCAGCGTGAGCAAAAGACCGGCAAGTAATGCAAGCCAAGGCGAGTGTTGAGTCCAGGACAGAGCTTGGGGCAGCTCGATGACACCGGTTGACAGTGCAGCCGTGGTGTAGGCGCCGACGCCCACAAATGCAGCCTGACCGAAACTGGTCAGTCCGCCTACACCAGTCAGCAGCAACAGGCCTAGGGCCACCAATCCGTACAGGCCTATGTAGTTGAGCAGCGTAAGATAAAACGACGGCAGGGCAAAAGGAGCGAGTAGCAGCAGGACTACAAAAATTGCGAGGGCTTTCATTCCTCATCCTCCATCGCGTGGCTTTTCAAAGACCGCCACAACAGCACGGGAATAATCAGCGTGAAGACGATGATCTCTTTGTAACCGCTGGCAAAAAAGGCTGAAAAGGCCTCTATCAATCCAACCAGCATCGCGCCCGCCGCCGCTAACGGGTAGCTCACCAGGCCGCCGATGATGGATCCAACAAAACCCTTGAGGCTGATCAGAAAGCCCGAGTCATAGTAGATGGTTGTCATGGGAGCAATCAGTACACCCGACATTACCCCGATGAGGGCAGCCAGAAAAAAAGTTGTGTTGCCAGCCAAAATCGGAGAAATGCCCATGAGGCGCGCGCCCATGCGGTTCATGGCGGCAGCGCGCAGCGCCTTCCCGTACAGCGTGCGGCCAAACAAAAGATAGAGCCCGGCGATCAGGGCCAGTGCGACAGCCAGAACGCACAACGCCTGGGCCTTGATGCGGATGTTGCCAAACTCGAACACCGCATCCACCAGCGGCGTGGTACTTGCGCCCTCAGGGCCGAAAACAAGCAGTCCTACCCCTACCATGGACACATGCAGGGCAATTGACACGATTAGCAACACCAGCGAGGGTGCATCGGCAATAGGCTGGTAAACAAGACGGTAGAGCAAGGGTCCCATAGGCACCAAGAGCGCCAGCGTGAGCGCAATCTGCCAGGGCATGGCCAGCGTGGCCAGAGGCAGCTTGTAGACCAGCAGCACGAGCAGCACAGGGTAGATCAGCTTGGCGGCGAACAGCCAGCGCAGTCGGGGCGCTCGCGCGCTGCCGCTAAGCTTCTGAAACAGATCGACTGCAGCCGAAGCAAGACACAGTCCCACCAGTAACCAGACAACCGCGCTGGGCCGCCCCCCCTGCATCGACGCCATGGTCAGCGCGCCGTAGGCGACGAATTCCCCTTGGGGAATTAGCAGCACCCGTGTCACGGTAAACACCAGCACGATGGAGAGCGCCAGCAGCGCGTAAATCGCGCCGTTGGTGATGCCATCCTGGCCCAGGAGTGCAGCGATCTGGAGGTTCATGCGACTATTGATATTTCCGTTGTAGGTGACAAGTGCCGTGCAATGAATGCACGGCGTTGCGTTGCGTCTTTACTTAACCAGGGTCCAGTTGCCGTCCTTGACGGTAATGAGCACGCGGCCCCGGTCGTCGAAGCCGCTATGGTCGGCGGCTGTCATGTTGTACACACCCTGTGTAGCGACAAGTTCCTTGGTCTGTTCGAGCGCATCACGCAGTGCAGCACGGAACTCTTTGGTGCCGGGCTTTGCCTTGGCCGCAGCAACTGGAATCGCCTTTTGCAGCAACAAGCCGGCGTCAAAGACATTGGCACCGAAGGTGGCGGGCTTAGAACCATTGAGCTTTTCGTACGCGGCAATGTAGTCGACTGCCATCTTCTTGGATGGATTGCTGTCAGCGATTTCTGGCAGCACCAGCATCAGACTGGCTGCGAGGATCGCGCCTTCGACGCGCTTGCCGCCAAGCTTCAGAAAGTCGGGCAGTGCAGCACCGTGCGTCTGGTATACCTGACCTTTATAGCCTTGATCGACCAGCGTCACGTGGGGCAACACCGTAGGGCCGCCGGCAGCGGCGACCAGTACCGCATCCGGACCGGCTGCCAGCACCTTCAGGCTTTGTGCAGTGACCGAGGTATCGGTGCGCAAGAATTTTTCACTAGCCACAATCTTGATATTGTGTTGAGCGGCCAGTCCGGTCACCACCTTGGCCCAGTTCTCGCCGTAGGGGTCGTTCAAGGCAATGAAGCCCAGAGTCTTGACCTTGGCCTTGACCATGTGATCGAACAGCGCGCGCGCAATGATGTCGTCGTTCTGAGTGGTCTTGAAGACCCACTTCTTGACATCCGTCATCGGCAGCACGACGGCCGCAGTTCCGACGGGAGCCAGCATAGGGACACCGGCTTCGGCGACGAACTGAATCACGCCCATGGCGTTGGGAGAACCACTGGGGCCGATCAGTGCATCAACGTTCTGCTCAGCGATGAGCTTCTTAACTTCCGTAACCGAGTTGGTCGGGTCACTAGCGTCATCTCGCGCGAAGTATTCGACCGTGAGGTTCCCTATCTTGGTGGGCAAAAGGGGAACGGTGTTCTTTTGCGAAATGCCGACCAGGGCCGTAGGTCCTGTGGAGGAACTGACGACACCAATCTTCACCTGGGCAAAGGCTGTGCCGATAGCGGCGGTGAGCAGTGCCAAGCTGCACAGAAATTTGGCGGGGCGCAAATGGGAACGGGACATAGTGATGACTCCAGGTTGTGAGAAGGATGGGACGGGGAATGGTTAGAGAGAGATGCTGCCTATACTGCTACCGCCGCAGACATACAACACCTGACCGGTGACAAAGCTGTTCAGAGGGTCAGTGAAGAATCGCACGGCGCGCGCGACGTCGGCGCCCTCGCCCAGGCGCCGTACCGGAATGGCGGCCGCCAGAGTGCGCTCGCGTTCGCTGCCGGCCGGCACTATGGAATGAAACATGTCAGTGCGTATAGGGCCCGGTGCAACCACGTTAACGGTGACGCCGTCTTGCGCAAGCTCCAAAGCCCAGGTCCTGGCCATGCCAATCATGGCGGCCTTGGTGGCCGAGTAGGAAGTGCGCGTGACCACGCCCAGGGCAGCTCGCGAGGAAAGCAGGACGACCCGGCCAAAGTGTGCAGCACGCATGGCCGGTAAGCTGGCCTGAACCAACTGAATGGCACAACCCAGGTGCAGATTGACCAGGGCATCAAGGTCCTGAAGCTGTACTTCGGCGAGCAGCGCGGGGCGGATCACGCCCGCGTTGTGCACCAGGGTCGTTACCTCAAATCGCCGCGTTAGATCCTGCGCGAGTTGGGCCGTGGCTGCACGGTCGGTGAGGTCAATCTCGAAGGCATGCAAGCTCGGGTGCTTCAGGTTACCGGGCTGCAAGTCCAGCGACAGTACAACATAGTCCTGCTCCAACAACTGCTCGACAATGGCGAGGCCGATACCAGCGCTGCCTCCGGTTACAAGGGCTACTTGTCTTGGTGTGGTCATGAGCGCTCCACCAGCGCCAGCACGCGCAGAGGGCTGCCACTGCCCTGTTCAATCTTCAGCGGGGCGCTCAGAAGCAGCGCACCCGTGGCAGGAAGCAGGTCGAGATTGGTCAGGCACTGCAGGCCGTAGCGCCCCGCCCCGTGCATCAGACTGTGACAGGGGTAGGGTGGGCGCAGGTGGTAGCCCTGTCCGGCGTCGGTGCCTATGGCCTCAGAGCCGAAACCCAATACGCCGCGCTGCTCCACAAGGAAGCGCACAGCCTCAGTGCTGGGCCCGGGGGTGTGTTGCCCCGCAGCGTCGAAATTCTGATATTCCTGCGCATCCTTGTTCTGCGACCAGCGCTTGGACCAGTCGGTGCGCATAAGCACCCAGGCCCCTGACGGGATCCTACCGTTTGAAGCCTCGAAGGATTCAATGTCGGCCACGGTCATAAGGTAGTCGGGATCGGCAGCGGTCTGCGCGCTGCAATCGATGACACAGGCCGCTGCCACGAAGTGCTGCACGGGTATGGTGTCGACCGCGTTGTTCGGCAGGTCGCGGCCCGAAATCCAGTGGATGGGGGCGTCGAAATGCGTACCCGTGTGTTCCCCACAGCTAAAGTTGTTCCAGTACCAGCCCGGACCGCGTTCGTCGTAGCGCGACACCTGCTCAATGCGAAACGGTGCACATTGGCCCATCTCGGGTGGCAAGGCAATTTGCGGAAACTCGGGCGTCAGCGTTTGCGTCAAGTCGATGACCTGGATCTGACCGCTGGCAAGCGCAGCCGCCAGGCTCTGGAGTAGAGAGGGAGTTGTCATGTTGAGCACTGGTTCTTGTTTCAGCTGCCACCGGCCGCGAGTTCGCGTTCCAGCACCTTGGGATCGTCACGCCAGCGCTGAAGCCACTCCTGCGCGATGTCACCGGGGTAGACGTCTTCCACGCCCTCTCGCAACGCCATCACAATGGCGCTGGCCAAGGCTTGGGGCTTGAGCTTGGGTTGCGGCATTTGCTGGTTCCAGACCTCGTCGATGGGTCCAGGAAAAACATTGAGCACGCGGATACCGGACGGTCTCATCTCTGCGCGCAGACACTGTGCCAGCGAGTACGCCGCCGCCTTGGAAGCAGAGAAAGTTCCGTGCGAGGGGTAGTTGGCCAGAGCATAGATCGACAACAAGTTCACCCAGGCCGTGGCGTGGGTGGCTCCATCAGCAGCACGACCTTTGAGGGCCGGACCGAAGGCCTGGGCCAGGCGCAGCAGGCCGAAGTAGTTAATCTCCATCTCGAGCTTGGCCACGTCAGTGCCTCGGCGCCCACTGATGCCGTAGGCGCGGTGCACTTCGGCCGTGTTGACAAGAATGTCGATCTTGCCGCCTATCTGTCCGGCCAGCTCGGTCACGGAACGCTCATTGCCCAAGTCCAGTGGCACCAGGGTGACCTGCGGCAGGGCGGCGAGCTTATCCAGGGCAGGCACTTTCTTCCAAGGCTCGGCCTGGCCAACCCAGATCAAGTCGGCGCCGGCGCCAATGAGGGACTGCACCATAGCCTGCCCTACTTCGCTCTTGCCATCAGTGACCAGTACCTTGCGAAATTTCGGATCGCTACCGAATTCGCGCAGCATCTTGTCGTCAGCCATGTCAGTCCTCTCAAGGTCAGGAAATCCAATCAACACCGCCTGTCCTGCGCGGTCGAGTCTTGCTCCAACACGCAGACGCTGCGGGGCCTCCCCGATGTCAGCGTGCAAATACACCATGAGCGAAGGTCCGGCGTCGAGCTGCACCATGCCCAGGCGCCACGGAAGGCGCTCACTGAAATACAAGTCGTTGCTATGCGCCAGTGTGGTGGTGGCCAACAGCAGACCTGCGCCCGACTGTTCGCGCCAGGTCAGGCGCGGCGATAGGCAGTGGCCACAGGCCTCGCGGGGTGGGTATTGGACCGTGGCGCATTCCTGACACACCTGGAGCTCAAAGCGCCCCAATGCGGCGGCCGCGGTGATGCCGAGCGCCACTCGGCCACGGGCGTTCGGCGGCAGGTTGAACTGGGGCGTACGCAGAAGCGGATTCTTCGGGCCCGGTTTGGTAAAGGAATGACTCACGATGTACGCCCCAGGATGACGGCGCCGGTGCACAGACAGCGGTCGTAGGTGACCATGCCAAAACCGGCGACCATGCCCAGCTTCGCGTCGGGTACGGCGCGAGCGCCGGCCTCGCCGGTGAGCTGACGCAGCGCCTCCACCATGCCGAGAAAGCCCCCTGCGGCGCCAGCTTGGCCCACGGAAAGCTGGCCGCCGCCGGTGTTATTCGGAAAGCTGCCGTCATACGTCAGGGTGTGGTCACGCACAAAGGCAGGGCCCTCGCCCTTCTCGCAAAATCCCAGGTCCTCGAACTGCATCATCACGATCACCGGGTAGTCGTCGTAAGTCTGAATGAAGTCTATGGCGTCCGGGCCTACGCCGGCCTGCGCATATAACTCATCGCGGTCCACGCGCCAACCGCCGCGCATCATCACCGGGTCCTGCGCGTAAGCGTTGTGCCGCTCGATGGCACCGTGCAGCAACACATGCTGGAGGCCGAGTTCGCGGGCCTTGGCTTCGCTCATCACCAGAAAGGCATCAGCGCCAGCACATGGCATTACGCAGTCAAACAAATGAATAGGTTCGCTAATTGCCTTGGCCTCCATGTAATCATTCAGACTGAGCGGCTTCTTCATCAAAGCATTCGAGTTGAGCAAGGCGTTGGCACGCTGGGCTACGGCGATACGGCCGAAGTCCTGACGCTGCGCTCCGCAGTTGCGCATGTAATGCGCGGTGATCATGGCAAAGACCGAGTTGGGGCCTCCCGCTCCATAGGGGTAGGTGGCATCGCGCGCAAAGTCACTGAAGGAGCCTAGCGTCTGGCGAAAGGAATCTACATGGTTGGTGTCTGCCCCTATGCAAGCCACGATGCTGGCATCACCGGCCTGCACGGCGCGGGCCGCGCGGCGCAAGGCCATGACGCCGCTGGCACCGCCCGTGGGGATGTGGTCCAGCCAGCGTGGGCTGAGTCCCAGGTGCTGTGTCACGCCCACGGCGGTGTCCGGGGCCATGGAAAAACTGCTCACGGTCAGTCCGTCAATCTGTTCCTTGGCGATGCCGCTGCTGCGCAGCAGCTGGTTCAGTGCTTGGCCGATGAACCAATGCGCGCCATGGGTCGAGTAACGCTGGTAGGGAACCGTCACCGGGACGGCCACCGCCACGCCTTCGTAGGAAGTTCGCTTTGTCATGTTCAGCCCTGGCGCTTTTTCAACGCCGTGGTGTCAAAACTGCCTGAAGAGGCGAGCAGCTTGTCGGTCAGCGGGCGCAACTCGCCGCGCTGGATTTTCTGGGAAGTGGTCATAGGCAGTGCATCCACAAAGGCCACATGGCCTGGCGCCTTGTAGTAGGCCAGGCGCGCCAGGCACCAGCGTACCAGTTCCTGCGCTGCGGCGCCGCGTGCTTGGGGATCGGTGCCGAACTCGGGCGCGACGATGCATGCGAATACCTCGTCGCCGCGCACCGCGTCGGGCACGGCAGACACGGCCGCGGCGCGCACCAACGGGTGCTGCAGCAGCACGCTTTCGACTTCGACGGCCGAGATATTCTCCCCGCTGCGCCGGATCACGTTCTTGCGCCGGTCGATAAAGTGCAACGATCCATCGGCACCGCGCTGCACAATGTCGCCCGTGTGAAACCAGCCACCGGCCCAGGCCTCGGCCGTGGCGGTATCGTCCTTCAGGTAGTGTGAGAAAAATCCGTAGCGCGGATCGGCACCGGCATGGCGCACCAGCAACTCACCAGGTACGCTCACGCCCGGCGCGTTGCCGTCGTCCGCCACGAGACGAACTTCAACGTCCGATCCTTCAAGGCCAAAGCAGCTCGTTCCGGGCCAGCGCGGCTCCTGGTTTGCCATCACTACGGCTCCAGCGCCGGTCTCTGTCATGGCCCAAGCTTCGAGCAATGCAAAGCCAAAGCGCTCTTCAAATGCCGCGTGCAGGCCGCGATCTATTCCGGCACCAAAACCAAAACGCACGGCATGAGCGCGGTCCAGGTCCGTGGCGGGGGCTTTCATCAACATTGCGGGCATGACGCCAAGGTAGTGCACGACACTGGCACGCGATGCGCGCACGCTGTCCCACCAGGTTCCGGGATGAAAGCGGTCCAGCGGTATCAGGCAACCGCCTGTGAGTACCATCGCCATAGTCGAGTAGGCCATGGCGTTCATATGCACCAAGGGCAAAGGAGTCAGCATGCGCTCCTGGCCTTGCTGCAGCTTAGCCAGACCGCCGACGCTGGCGTACCAGCGCCCGGCATGCAGGAAGTAGCGGTTCTGTAGCACGCAGCCCTTGGGTCGTCCGGTCGTTCCCGATGTGTAGAGCAGAGCGCATTCGCTCAATTCGCCTACAGTCTGCTCGGCCAGCGGCGCGGTAGCACTAGCAGGGGGAATAGCATCGCCATCGCCCATCACAGCCAGCGTACATCCTGCTGCCTTCGCGGCGGAAAGCAGGTCGGTATGGCGCATGGGCAGGGCCACGGCCAAGAGGATTTCGGAATGGGCAATCAGGTATTCCAGCTCGGCCGCGCGCAGGTCGGCGTTGATCGGCACGACCGACACGCCCAGCGCATTGAGTGCAAACCAGTGCAGGAAAAAGGCCGGTCGATTCTCCAGCAACAGGCCCACGCGGTGGCCGTGGCCGTAGCCCGCCTGCGCGTAGGCCGCGCGCAGGGCAAGTACCTGCGCTTGGGCGCCGGCATAGCTCAGCTCACCAGAAGGCTCGCGGTAAATTGCGGCAGTCTCGGGAAGGACACACAGAAAGGAATGCTCGCCCCAAGCCGCAGCAGCCTGGTCGAAGGCGGCGGCAACAGTGGGCGTGGTGGAAAAAGGCATGGGTTTACATGAACAGGTTGATATTGGCAAAGGCGCAGTCGCTGTTCACCAGGTCGACGCGCTTGAGCCGCATGCGCAGCGCACCATCGATGGCGACCAACTCGTAGCTGACCCAGCCAGCGTACAGCGTCTGCACGTCGCGGCGTGTCTCTACATAGTGGAACGCGGTACGCAGCAACCAGCGACCGGCGACCGGATCGGCGGACTCGACAGTCGGCTGTTGCAGCAAGTGGTGACAGCGACTTCCCGGCTGCTGTGAGAAAGTGCGCGCGCCGCTGAGGCGCTCGATGCGCACGCGCAGCAGCAGTTTGTCCTCGTACATCAGGGAACAATGCAAGCGCGCGTCGGTCTGGCCCGGCTCTAGAGGAATCCAGTAATGGCCATCCTCGGTGAAGAGGTCCAGCCATTCGGTGTATCGCGCCTCGTCGAGCATGCGCGCCTCGGCGTAGACAAAGTCGACCAACTGGCGTTCGGTGAATACAGTCATGGTGTTGGCTCCTGTTTGGCATCGCTGGCGGGCGTCGCCATGAATTTGGCCCAGGCGCGGTACTGGTTGCGCATCTGCAACTCGTTCGTGCCATTGGTGACGACATCGGTCTGACCGTGCTCGGTCGGATCGTAGAGGCGCGACACATTGATCCAGTCGCGGCCCATGGATTGCAGGCCCTCCTGCGCGCGCTCATACATCTCCAGATCGTCGTGGCCCACGACCGAGGTCGGAGCGTTGATAAGGCGGTTGTACATCAGTGTTCGCTCTAGCAGGGTGTCCGGAGCACCCACCAGCCTGAAGGTCCAGCTCTCCACCAAGGTCTTGTTGGCTGCGATGGGCTTAAATAATCGCAGCGTCTGTATCGGTCCCTTGATCATGATGTTGGGGAAGTAGACGGTGTTGTGGCGCACATCGCCCAGGATCGCCCGGGCTCGCTCGGCGCCATAGGCCTTGTCCATCTGCTCCTGATAGCCAGGAACTGCAGAGTAATCGGCATGAATGGAATCGGCAACGCCGGTGTGTCCATGACCGTTTTCCCATACTCGGATGCCCATGCCCTCAAAAAACTCATAAGAACTCATGAATGGCGCGAACAGCTCCACAGCCATGGGTTTTGGAGTTCCGGTCGGGGCCTGGTTCCAGACGTTGACGGCCGTGCCAGCGGATGACTCATGCGCCACCATGGGGTGGCAG
Source organism: uncultured beta proteobacterium (assembly GCA_903954045.1). Taxonomy (GTDB): domain Bacteria; phylum Pseudomonadota; class Gammaproteobacteria; order Burkholderiales; family Burkholderiaceae_C; genus Allorhodoferax. The sequence continues at coordinate 18,339 of CAJBMJ010000354.1, forward strand.
GTGTCGGTTTGGTTGTCCACCAGCATCTTCCAATTGCAGTTGTGCATATAGCGCAGCACGCCGCCGGCGACTTCGAGCTTGCCCTCGGGCGAACGTTCGACCATGTTGTCAATGGTGGAGAGCGAACTGCCAAAGTACTCTTCAAAACTTATCCCCTTGGGGTTCAGTCGGCAGAATATGAAGTCGCGGTATACATGCACGGCCTGCACCGCGGCAAGTCCCTCGCTGGCCTCGCAGCTGTCGAAACCGGTATCAACGTAACCCTTCTTCAGTGGTATGGATAGCAACTTTCCGTCGGTCTTGAAGGTCCAAGCGTGATAGGGGCAGCGAAAGAATTTGCCCGTGTTGCCGCAGGCCTCGCCCGCCACCTTCACACCTTTATGCGGGCATCGGTTGTGCAACACGCGTATGCTTGCATCGGCCTGGCGCACTGCCACCACCGGCTGCGTGCCTACCGTGGTGGTGATGAAGTCGCCCGCATTGGGAATCTGGCTGGCATGGCCGACATAGACCCAGGTGTTGGCAAAGAGTTGCGTCATCTCAAGCTCAAACAATTCCTGGTCAATGTACAAGTCCTTGTGCGCTTGCGCATCCTGTACGAGACCGGCGATCTTTGCCGCTACTTCTTCAGGGCTACCCTGGTAATTACTCATATTCGACTCCTTATTGTTTACTTCAGGCTATAGGTCCAGCACCAGGCGGGGACCCTTGGCACGGGAAACACATGTATGCATCACATTTCCCAGGCTTTTCTCGCGCGCGCTCAGCACGTAGTCCCGGTGCTCAATTTCGCCGTCGAGAACGGACACGGCACAGACACCGCATTCGCCGCGCTTGCAGTCGAATAGTGGATCGCAACCAGCGTCAATCAACGCGTCGAGGATGCTTTTGTCGGCCGGCACGATGAGGGTGCGACCGGTTTGCTCCAGAACAATCTGGAAAGCGTGGTCGCCGTCGTTTGCAGCGGGCGCAGCAAAGAGTTCGAAGTGCACCCGCTCGGGGGGCCAACCCAGCTTCTGGGCCTGGTCCAGCACGGCGTCGAGCATCGCTTGAGGCCCGCACACATAGAGTTTGACTTGCGGCGCACAAACTCCCAGCAATGCTGCAATGTTCAACCCAGCGGCCTCGTCGTCGATATGCAGCTCAAGATCACCGCCCAGCATCGTCTGCAATTCGGGCAGAAAAGCCATCAGGGATCGACTGCGCCCAGCATAGTGCAGGCGCACCGGTCGGTCTTGCGCGCGGCACTGCGCAGCCATGCTGGCCAGAGGTGTGACGCCAATACCGCCGGCCAGTAGAACGGTAGATCCCGCAATGTCCTCGAGCGGAAAGTCGTTGCGCGGCCTCTGCACCGTCAACATAGTGCCGACCTGCGGCTGCTCGTGCATCCAGTGCGAGCCACCCCGTCCAGCATCCTCACGGCGCACAGCGATGCAGTATTGCATTGGCGCCGCAGTGGCGTTAGCGGATGTCGCAAAATTGATCAGCGAATAGGCACGCCAGGCGCTCGTGCCGTCCGGCAACGCGACCTGCACCTGAATGTGTGACCCTGCGGTGTAGCCTGGCAACACGCCGCCATCGGGTCTACCAAGATGCAGCATGCGCACCAGAGGATTGAGCGTCTGCGCCTGCAGGACCTGCAGCAGCATGGGTTCGGGGTTGGTCGTCATGTCATTGCGCCAGTGAGTGACGGCGCAGCGCGCTCTGCAGCTGCTTGCCGTGCTCGTCAGCCAGGGCTGCATCACGCAGCTCGCGCAGCGTAACCGCCGCCAAGTTTGCACCAGGGCGCTGCACAGCTGCCATCAGTGTCAGGTAATTCGCCAGCCCCCGGCTGTGGGTGTCGCCATAGCCCTTGACCAGGCGCTGGCACTGTGTCACTTCCACGCCCAGGGCTGGATTGATCGTCGCTGCCGTCGCAATGGAGGCCAGCCACTGATCGATGCGCACCGTCTCCAACTGGTAGCGCAGCGTGGCCCGGCGCCAGCGGCGCAAGCGCGACAGGCCGTAGAGCAGCAGAAAGCCACCGGTGGAGCTGGTGGAGACGATGCGGCCCCGTTGCGCAAAGCGCGCCACCAGGCGGTGCACCCAATGCGGTTGCGCCAGCCAGCGCCCAATGGCG